>DATLGV010000480.1:0-10617 GCA_035540275.1 Acidovorax sp.
GTGCAGGCCGTCGCGAGCAGCCGGATGCGGGGCAGGGATGGGGGCAGGCGCATGGCAGCTCTCGCTCAGTTGGGGCTGAAATTGGGATCGGAGGGGTTGTTGGACGAGCCTGTTGCCCCCGATCCGCCACTGGAGGAGGCCCGCGGCGGCTCGGCCAGCGGGGCCACGTTGCGTGGCTGCAGCGCTGCGTTGCTGGCGAACTGACGGGCCTGGTCGGCATTGACGCGCAGGCCCTCGGCCTGGCTCACGGCTGCGGGGTTGGGCTGGGCCTTGGCGATGTCTTCGGCGCCCAGACCCCGGATACCCACGGTGGAGGTGGCCGTGGTGGTGGTACCGCTGTTGCCGCCAAACAGGCTGCCCAGGCCGCGCATGCCGCTGGTGGCCGCATTGCCCGTGGCGGGTGCCGCGCCCGACGAGGGCCCGAGGTCGAACATGTGCACCCAGCCCGTGGCGCCTTGGGCCGTGCTGACCTTGGTCCAGGGGCCTTTGCGCTCGCTGGTGCGCGTGACCACGGCATTGGCCGCCAGGGGCGCAACGCTGGCGCCGCTGTCTGCGGGGCTGTCGCGCAGCTGGGTGGCGCGTTTGATCACGGCCGCTTCCTGCGCCTGTGCGGTGGTGGCAAACAGTGGCAGCAAGGCCATCGCGGCCGATGCCAGCCAAGGGACCAGGGCTCTGCAGTGCAGCCGGATCATTTTGTCGCTCTCCACGTATGATTTGTTGTGGCTGCGGCTCGCAGCGTGAAACCGGAGATTGTTATGGATTTGGGTATTGCAGGCAAATGGGCGCTGGTGTGTGGCGCGAGCAAGGGGTTGGGTTATGGCTGCGCGCAGGCTTTGGTGCGCGAGGGTGTCCATGTGGTCATCAACGCCCGCAACGCAGAGGCTCTGGGCCAGGCTGCCACCCGTTTGATCGCTGAGAGCGCCAGCGCAAGCGGTGCCAGCGGCCCAAAGGGCGCGCCACCGCAGGTGCTGGCGGTGGCGGCCGACATCACCACCCCCGAGGGGCGTGCGGCCGTGTTCTCGGTGGCGGGCGGCCCGGGCCGGGACTTCGACATCGTGGTCACCAATGCAGGCGGCCCCCCCACCGGCGACTTCCGTGACTGGAACCGCGATGCATGGATCAAGGCCGTGGACGCCAACATGCTCACCCCCATCGAGCTGATCCAGGCCACGGTGGACGGCATGGCCGCACGCGGGTTTGGCCGCATCGTCAACATCACCTCCAGCGCCGTGAAGGCTCCCATCGACATCCTGGGCCTGTCCAACGGTGCGCGCAGCGGGCTCACGGGGTTCGTGGCGGGCGTGTCGCGCAGCAAGATTGCAGCGCGCGGCGTGACCATCAACAACCTGCTGCCCGGCAAGTTCGACACCGACCGCCTGGCAGCCACGGTGACCGCCGCGGCCACCAAGGCGGGCAAGAGTGTGGAGGACTTGCGTGCCGCCCAGCAGTCGCAGATTCCGGCAGGACGCTATGGCACGGCCGAAGAGTTTGGCGCCATCTGCGCCTTCCTGTGCAGCGTGCAGGCAGGGTACATGACGGGCCAGAACGTGCTGGCCGACGGCGGTGCCTACCCGGGTACGTTCTGACCTGGGCCAGGCCAGCGATGCGCCCGTGGTGTTTTGCCGACAGCTTCGCCGGTGCGCGGAATAATTGGTGGAATACTGCGGGCCAGCGCCTGCCACTGCCCGCCGCCATGCACCCTGTCCACCCTTCCTTGATGCTGCGCCTGAAACGCCACGGGGCGTTGCTGTGCCTGGCGCTGGGCGCATGGGGTGCCGTTCAGGCCGCCGATGCATTGAATGCGCCGGGCGCGGGGGGCGCAGCGGCTGCTCCTTACCGGTTGCGCATCGTGGGAGGGCTGGCCGGCCTCAGCCAGTACACCCGGCAGGAGGAGCCCTTCTGGACCAAGGAGCTCTCGCGCCTGAGCGCCGGGCGCTTCCAGGCCGAGATCGTACCGTTCGACCGGGCGGGTGTGCCCGGGGCCGAGATGCTGCGGTTGTTGCAGTTGGGCGTGGTGCCTTTTGGCACGACTCTCATGAGTTCGTTCACTGCGCAATACCCCGAATACACCGCGCCCGATCTGGCCGGGCTGAACCCCGACATCGCCACCCTCAAGACCACGCTGGCTGCGTTTCGCCCCTACCTCGAAAAAGCGCTGCGTGAACAGCATGGTGTCGAGGCCCTGGCCATCTACCTCTACCCAGCGCAGGTGGTGTTCTGCAAGAAACCGCTGCGTGCCCTGGCTGATCTGAACGGACGGCGCGTGCGTGTGTCCTCTGCGACCCAGGCCGACTTTGTGGGCGCCCTGGGCGGGGTGCCCGTGCTGACCGGCTTTGCGCAGATCGTGCCCAGCCTGACGGCGGGCAATACCGAATGCGCGATCACCGGCACCATGTCGGGCAACATGCTGGGCCTGCCGGCACTCACCACCCACGTGCACACCCTGCCGGTCACCTGGGGGCTCGCCGTGTTCGGTGCCAACCAGGCCGCCTGGGCTGCGCTGCCGGCCGATCTGCGCATGCTGCTCCAGCGCGAGCTGCCCCGCCTGGAGGCAGCCATCTGGGCCGAGTCCGAGCGCGAAACCGCGGACGGCCTGGCTTGCAACCGGGGCGCGCCCACCTGCAGTGCTGGCACCAAGGGCAGCATGGTGGTGGTGTCCGTGTCTTCCCGGGATGAGCGCAGCCGCCAGGAGATTCTCGAATCCACCGTGTTGCCGCGCTGGGTGCAGCGCTGCGGTGCCCGCTGCGCACAGGTCTGGAACCAGACCATCGGGCCGGCGCGGGGCCTGCAGGCAGCGCCTGCGAAATGACAGAGTCCGCAGCACCCTCGCGCATCAAGGCCTATGTCTGGGCGGGCGCCGCAGTGTTTGTGGCGGCCGTGGTGGGGGTGGCGGCCACCCTGGCATGGAACGCCCGCCAGGCAGCGCTGGCCGACAGCGAGGCGCAGGCCACGCGCTTTGTCGCCGGCGCAGAAGCCGCCCTCAACCGGTCGCTGCTGGCTGTGGACGTGCTGCTGGCCAGTATGAACGAGCTGCTGGGCCTGTCCAATGCCAGGCCCGAAGGCGTGGATGCGGACGCGGCCAGCCAGCGGCTGCGCGGGTCGGCACGGCAGAACCTGATGGTGCGCTACGTGGCGGTGCTCGACGACACGGGCAAGACCCTGGCATCGTCCGACCCGGCGGGCGCAGGCCTGGCGGTGCAATTGCCCGCCGGTTTTCTGGAGACTGTGCTGGAGCAGCCGGTGTCCACGCTGATGGTCAGTGCGCCCGTGGTGAGCTTTGCCAGTTCCGAGCGAATGCTGTATTTCGCGCGCCACCTGCGCATGGCCGACAGCACGCGCACGGTGGTGGTGGCCGAGCTGCCGGTGTCGGTGCTCAGCTCGGTGCTGGTGCAGGGCGTGGACATCAGCGGCCTGCAGGTGACGCTGGAGCGCGCCACCGGGCAGCTGCTGCTCAGCGTGCCCCACCGCGAAGACGTGACCGCGCCCATCCTCACGCCGCCCATTGGCGACCTGGTGAGCCAGGACATGGCGTGGCAGGCCCCGGCGCGCCTGACGGGCGAACCCTCCTTGGTGGTGTCCCGGCCCATCCTGTACCAGGACCTGCGCATCGCGGCCAGCATTCCGCTCAGTGCAGCGCTTGCGGGCTGGCGCGACCAGCGCGATGCCATTGCACTGACCACCTTGTTGTTCATTGCCATGATCTTTGCTGCCGGGGTGCTGGCGCTGCGGTATGTAGACCGCATGTCCCAGGCGCGCCTGGCCATCGCGCAGTCCAAGGCCACACTGGACCAGGCGCTGGAGTCCATGGTCAGTGGTTTCCTGCTGCTCGACAGCCAGCAGCGCGTGGTGCAGTGGAATCGGCAGCTGGAGGCGATTCTCCCGTGGCTGCGGGGTGTGATCACGCCCCTCATGCCGTTCAGCGCGGTGCTGGAGGCCACGGTGGAGCACCATGTACCCCCCCTGTCGGGCGATGAGCGCAAGCGCTGGGTGAGCCAGCGCCTGCAGCGGCAAAAGCACCAGCCCGAGCCCTGCGAGCAGTCGTACGCCAACGGCAGCACCATCCAGATCACCGAACGCGCCACGCCCGATGGCGGGCTGGTCATCAGCTACCACGACGTGACCGCGCTGCGCCAGGCCAGCACCGAGATCGAGAGCCTGGCCTTCTACGATCCGCTGACCAACCTGCCCAACCGCCGCCTGCTGATGGATCGCATGCAGCAGGCCATTGCCGCCAGCGTGCGCAGCGGGCAGTACGGGGCCTTGCTGTTCCTGGACCTGGACCACTTCAAGACCCTGAACGACACGCGTGGCCATGAGGTGGGCGACATGCTGCTGCGCCAGGTGGCCCAGCGCCTGAGGACCTGCGTGCGCCGCGAGGACACGGTGGCGCGGCTGGGGGGCGACGAATTCGTGGTCATGCTCAGCGACCTCTCGGTCCACCGCGACGAGGCCGCCGCCCAGGCGCGCCGCGTGGGCGAGAAGATCCTGCGCAAGCTCAACGTGCCCTACACGCTGGGCGGCAACGCGCACCACAGCACGCCCAGCATCGGTGCAACGCTGATGGGTGGCAGCCTGCAGTCGTCGGTGGACCTGCTCAAGGAGGCCGACATCGCCATGTACCAGGTCAAATCGCAGGGGCGCAACGCGCTGTGCTTTTTTGACCCGCAGATGCAGATCGTCATCAGCATGCGCGCGCAGCTGGAGACCGATCTGCAGATGGCGCTCACCGCGCGGCAGTTTGCTCTGCATTACCAGCCGCAGTTCCACCTCGACGGCCGCATGGTCGGCGCCGAGGCCCTGATCCGCTGGCAGCACCCCGAACGCGGGCTGGTCGCCCCTGGCGAGTTCATTGGTGTGGCCGAAGAGAGCGAACTCATCGTGCCCATGGGCCACTGGGTGCTGCGCACGGCCTGCGAACAGCTCGCGGCCTGGCAGGAGGACGAGCGCTACCGGCACCTGCAGGTGTCGGTCAACGTGAGCGCGCGCCAGTTCCGTCAGCGCGACTTCGTGGCGCGGGTGGTGGAGGTGCTGCGCGAGACTGGCGCCCGCCCGCACCTGCTCAAGCTCGAACTGACCGAATCCCTGGTGCTGGACAACGTGGACGACACCATCGCCAAGATCGGCCTGCTCAAGACCAAGGGCGTGCGCTTTTCGGTGGACGACTTCGGCACCGGCTATTCATCGCTGGCCTACCTCACGCGGCTGCCGCTGGACCAGCTCAAGATCGACCAGTCCTTTGTGCGCAACCTGGGGGTGCGGCACACCGACGATGTGATCGTGCAGACCATCCTGGGCATGGCGTGCAACCTGGAGCTGGATGTGATTGCCGAAGGCGTGGAAACCGAGGCGCAGAAGGACTTTCTGGCACGGCACGGCTGCGTGTACTTCCAGGGCTATCTGCTGGGGCGGCCCACCCCGGTGGCGGACCTGGAGGCGTTGGTCGAGTCTGCTGCCACGGCCATGTCGCCGGGCTGAGCGCGGCAGCCAGGTCTCGCTTGCTGCTCTTTTTTTCATGCAGCCATCGAGGCAATCAATTCCTCGACACCGGCGCTGACGTTGGCATGCGCCAAGCCATTGAATCCGTCAGCGCCGCGACGACACCACGATGCCGCCCACGATCAGCGCAAACGCCACGCCGTGAAAGGCCTTGGGCGTGTCGCCCAGAAACGCCGCCGACAGCACCCCGGCAAACAAGGGCGTGAGGTTGATGAAAAACCCGGCGGCGGCAGGCCCGGCGTGCTGCACGCCCACCCCCCAGCAGCGGTAGGCCAGCACCGCAGGCCCCAACGCGATGAAAGCCAGGGCGGCGACCAGCGGCCAGCCCCAGGCGATGTGCGTGCGCCCGCTGGCCCATTCGGCCCCCGCAAAGCTGCCCGACCAGGCCAGCCCAAACACCATCTGTGCCATCAAGAATGCGGCCCAGTCGCCCCGGATGCTGGTGGGCTCGCTGGTGCGCGACAGCAGCCAGCTGTAGAACGCCCAGGAGATGGTCGCCAGCAGCATGAACAGGTCCCCCGGCACCAGGCGGAAGGCCAGCAGCTGCGACCACTCGCCCCGGCTGAGCACCAGCAGCACGCCGCACACCGACAGCAGTGCGCCCAGCACCTGCCGCCGGGTGACGGCCGCCCCAAAGAAGAGGGCACCCACGGCCAGCATCCACACCGGCATGCTCGACCCCACCAGCGTCACGTTGATGGGCGTGGACGTCTGCAGCGCCATGTACTGCAGCGCGTTGTAGGCCCCGATACCCAGCAGGCCCAGCAGCGCATAGCGGCGCCAGTGCGGCCACAGCGGGCTGTCGGCGCGCAGCACGCCATGGGCCAGGGGCAGCAGGAGGGCAAAGGCCAGCACCCAGCGGATGAAGTTCAGGGTGATGGGAGGGATCAGGTCATGCACCAGCCGCCCCACCACGGCATTGCCGGCCCACAGCAGGGGCGGAATCACCAGCAGCACGGCCGTGCCGGGTGTGATTTTTTGAGTCATGGGGCTGCACTGTAACGGGGCAGGGCGCGCCTTGCCGCGCCCGGCGCAGAAGGCCCTGGCACGCAACGGTTCCCGGGGCCGTCGGCAGCCGCGCGCGATTCGTGGCAGGATGACCGCCGTTGCGAATTCCATCCCCCCTTTTTGAGGAGACTGTTAACCATGAGCCTTGCCGTCCAGATCCGCCAGCACGGTGGTCCCGAAGAACTCCACATCGTTGACGTCCCCGTGGGCGAGCCCGGCCCCGGCGAGGTCCGCATCCGCCACCACGCCATTGGCCTGAACTTCATCGACGTGTACCACCGCACGGGCCTGTACCCGCTCAGCATGCCCGCCACCATCGGCATGGAAGGTGCGGGCGTGATCGAGGCCGTGGGCGAGGGCGTCACGCACCTGAAGGTGGGCGACCGTGCCGCCTATGCCAGCAACCCGCCCGGCGCTTATTGCGAAGTGCGTGTGATGCCCGCCAAGTGCGTGTGCAAGCTGCCCGACGCCATCAGCTTCGAGACCGGCGCGGCCATGATGCTCAAGGGCCTGACGGCGCAGTACCTGCTCAAGAAGACGCTGCCGGTGGAAGGCCTGCAGCCCGGCGACCATGTGCTGTTCCATGCTGCAGCGGGTGGTGTGGGCCTGATCGCCTGCCAATGGGCCAAGGCGCTCGGCCTGCAGCTCATCGGCACGGCGGGGTCTGATGCCAAGTGCCAGCTGGCGCTGGCCAACGGCGCGGCGCATGCCATCAACTACAGCACCGAAGACTTTGCCACCCGTGTGAAGGAGATCACCGGCGGCAAGGGCGTGAAGGTGGTGTATGACTCGGTGGGCAAGGACACCTGGGACAAGTCGCTCGAATGCCTGCGCCCCTTCGGCTTGATGGCCAGCTTCGGCAACGCCTCCGGCCCCGTGGCACCGTTTGCGCCGGGCAGCCTGGGCGCCAAAGGCTCGCTGTATGTCACGCGCCAGACGCTGTTCACCCACATCGCCACGCGCGAGGCCACGCAAGCCATGGCGGACGACCTGTTTGCCGTGGTTGCCAGCGGGCAGGTCAAGATCCACATTGACCAGCGCTACCCGCTGGCCCAGGTGCAGCAGGCGCATCGGGATCTGGAAGCCCGCAAGACCACCGGCTGCACCATCCTCACGCTGTGAACGCGGCTGCACAGGCGCCCACCTTCGACCAGTGGCTGGCCGGGGCGCGCCAGGCGGCGCAGCAGCCCCCGGCCCAGCCGCGCCAGCCGCTGGTGGTGGCGGGGCAGGTGGTGGGGTCGGTGGCGCCGGGGTTTTTCAGCCAAATCAGCCTGGAGCGCTTGATGGATAAGCGCTACCAGCTATCAGAAGCAGAGCATTCTCGGGGCCTGGCGTGGCATTTGCGGGCATCGCCCGCCGACACCACGGACGCGCTCAACACCCTGGCTGCCGCGCTGCGCGATGCGGGCCTGTGCGGCCCCTGGCGCGACGAGCAACTGGCGGTCACCAACCCGGCGGGCGAGGTCGTCGGCACCGTGGAGCGCGGGGCGGTGCGCGTGCTGGGCGTGGCCACCCGCGCCGTGCACTTGGTGGGCCTGGCGCCTGATGGCCGCATGTGGGTGCAAAAGCGCTCCCTGACCAAACCCAACAACCCCGGGCTGTGGGACACGCTGATGGGCGGCATGGTCTCGGCCGCCGACGCTCTGCCGCAGGCCCTGGCCCGCGAAACCTGGGAGGAGGCCGGTTTGCGGGTCGAGGCGTTGGCCGACGTGGCGCACGGTGGCCGGGTGCTGTTCAGCCGCCCCAGCCGCGAGGGCGGCGGCGCGGGCTTCATGGTGGAGCGCATCGACTGGTTCCGCGCCCAGGTGCCCCAGGGCATGGAGCCCGACAACCAGGACGGCGAGGTCGAGTGTTTTGACCTGCTGCCCCTGGACGTGGTGCGCGAGCGCGTGGCGCAGGGGCTGTTCACGCTGGAGGCCGGGCTGGTGATCGCAGGGTTTCTGGGGGCCTAGCCAGGGCAGCGAAGGCAGTGCGGACGGTGCACGCGGTGTGGACAGGGCGGCAGTCACGCACCCTGGCATGTGATGATTTGCTATCTGTTCGATAGCTGAAGAGGTATTTTCAACCAGCGCTCGCGGCCAGGTTCATTTGATTTTCTTGTCCAGCGTCCGCGCGCTCCGCTGTACCGCCACTGTTTGCACCAGGTCCCAAGCCGCTTGCGCCACAGGCGAAAGCGCGCGGTGTTTCCGGTGCACCAGCATGATCTCGCGGTCCACGCGCGGCACCAGGGGGCGTACCACCAGCCGTGCCAGGCCTTCGGGCGGCAGGGCCAGAGTGGGGATGACGGAGATGCCCAGGCCCGCGTCCAGCATGCGGAAGATGGTGGTGGGGTGGCCCACCTCCTGGGCCACCGTGCAGGCCACGCCGTGCTCGGCCAGGGCACGGTCGATCAGGCGGCGGCTGCCGGATTCGTGGTCCAGCAGCACCAGCGCTTCGCCCTGCAGGTCGGTCCAGCGCACCTGGCGTTTGCCCGCCAGCCGGTGGCCGGGCGGGCAGGCCAGGCAAAAGGGCTCGGTCAGGATGGTCTCGCAATGCAGCGCCTCGCGCTCGCCGGGGTCGATGACCACGCCAAAGTCCACCTCGCCCGACAGCACGCTGGCCAGCACCGCGCTCTGGATGCGGTCCAGCAGCACCAGCTCCAGCCCGGGCAGGGTGCGCTGGCATTCGGCGATGCAGTCGGGCATGAGGTTGGCCGACAGCGTGGGGCTGCTGGCCACGCGCACGCGTCCGCGCCGCTCGGTGGCCAGCTCCCGCACGTCCAGCAGCGTGTTCTCCAGCTCCTCCAGCACGCGGGGCAGGCGGGCCGACAGGCGCTGGCCCGCGTCGGTCAGCGTCACCTCGCGCGTGGTGCGGTTGAGCAGCTTCAGGCCCAGCTGGGCTTCCAGTTCGGTGATGCAGCGGCTCACGGCCGGTTGGGTCAGGCCCACCGCATCGCCCGTGCGGCTGAAGTTGCGGGTGGAAGCCACCGACTGAAACACATGCAGCTGGCGCAGGGTGATATTCATGCGCTCGAATCATAAATCCATCAGAGAAATCCATTTCTCTTTGGAATCGGGCTAAGGTCCAATGCGTGTCTTTGGGGTTTGTGTGCCCCACGTTTCTGCATTTTTTTGCGCTGCCGCTGCGCTGTCACCCATGGCCCGTTCCCGTTTTCTTCCCGACAACTTCACCCTGGCCTTGCTGGGCACCGTCACCCTTGCCAGCGTGTTGCCCGCCTCGGGCGTGGCGGCCCAGGCGCTGGAGGGCATTACCGTGGCGGCCGTGGCGCTGCTGTTCTTCTTGCACGGGGCCAAGCTCTCGCGCGACGCCATCGTGGCCGGGCTCTCGCATTGGCGGCTGCACCTGGTGGTCGTGGGCACCACGTTTGTGCTGTTCCCCTTGCTGGGCTGGGCGCTGCGGCCGGTGCTACTGCCGCTGGTCACGCCGGGGCTTTACACCGGCATCCTGTACCTGTGCGTGCTGCCTGCCACGGTGCAGTCGGCCATTGCGTTCACGGCCATGGCGCGCGGCAACATGCCGGCAGCCATCTGCAGCGCGTCCGCATCCACCCTGCTGGGCATTGTGATCACGCCGCTGCTGGTGGGGCTGCTGCTGCCCGAGGCACAACAGCAGGCGGGTGCCGCCCAGCACGACACGCTGGTCAACATCGGCCGCATCACCTTGCAGTTGCTGGTGCCCTTTGTGGCGGGCCACCTGCTGCGTCCGTGGATGGGCGGTTTTGTGCAGCGCCGGGCGGCAGCGCTCAAGCGGGTGGACCAAGGGTCCATTCTGCTGGTGGTGTTCACCGCCTTCAGCGCTGCGGTGGTCGAGGGGCTGTGGCGGCAGTTGCCTGCGTCTGCGCTGCTGGGCCTGGTGGTGGTGTGCGCCGTGCTGCTGACCCTGGCGCTGGTGACGACCACCTGGGTCGCGCGGCGCATGGGGTTCTCCAAGGAGGACGAGATCACGCTGGTGTTCTGCGGCTCCAAGAAGAGCCTGGCCAGCGGCGTGCCCATGGCCAAGGTGCTGTTTGCATCGCACGCGGTGGGCGCCATCGTGCTGCCCATCATGGTGTTCCACCAGATGCAGCTGATGGTGTGTGCAGTGCTGGCGCAGCGCTATGCGCGGCGCAGTGCG
>DATLGV010000481.1:0-4341 GCA_035540275.1 Acidovorax sp.
ACCCGCAGCAGCCTGCAGGACGCCAGTTTTGCCAACGACATTGACAAGGAAGCCCGCTGATGACCCACGCCCCCGAAAACGCCACCACCGCCCCCATTCCCGAGGGCTTTGCCCCGCTGGTAGCGGGCGGCCCTTACATCCAGCACAACGGCCCGCTGTATGTGCTGCACCAGGGCAAGGTGGTGAAGTTCGGCTTTCGCGTGGAGCCGCGCCACACCAACCCCATGGGCAACCTGCACGGCGGCATGATGGCCACCTTTTGCGACATGCTGGTGCCCCTGTCGGTGCACCGCAAAAGCGACCAGGTGTCGGACCGCTTCCTGCCCACCATCAGCCTGCAGATCGACTACCTCGCCCCCGCCCCGCTGGGTGCCTGGGTGGAGGGCGAGGCCGAGCCGCTGCGCATCACACGCTCGCTGGTGTTTGCGCAGGGCCTGGTCACCGCCGACGGCGTGCCGTGTGCGCGGGTGAGCGGGGTGTTCAAGATCGGGCCTGAGGTGCCCAGCAACGCGGTGGAGTGATCGGCCTTAGGCAGCGAGCCCGAAGCGCGCAAACTGACCCGCACCGCTCAGGCTACGCCCAGCGCACCCACCACAAACTCTACAAACCGCGCCAGCTTGGGCAGTTGCCGCCGGTCGGGCGCATACACCAGATGCACCGGGCGCGGCGCAGGCAGGCAGGGCTGCATCACCGGCACCAGCGCGCCGCTCGCCAGGTCGTCGGCCAATAGCACCTCGGGCTGCATGATGAGGCCCAGGCCGCGCAGCGCCGCCTGGCGCAGGCCATCCCCCTGGTTGCACACAAAGCGCGCGTTCTCAGGCCAGAAAAAATCCTCCTTGCCATCGCGCAATGTCCATTCCACCCGGCGCTGCCACACCGAGTGGCTCAGGCACTGGTGGCGCGCCAGGTCGGCCGCGCGCTCGGGCGTGCCGTGGCGCTGCAGGTACGCGGGTGCAGCAGCAATCACCATGCGGTAGGGGCGCAGCGGGCGCGCCACCAGGCCCTCGTTCACCACCTGGCCAATGCGCACGGCCACGTCAAAACCCTCGCCTGCCAGATCCACCACGCTGTCGGTCAGCTGCAGGTCCACACGCACTTGGTCGTGGCGCTGCAGAAAGTCGGCCACCAGCGGCGCGATCACGTGGTTGCCCAGCGTAAAGGGTGCGCTCACCCGCAGCAGGCCCTGGGGCACGGCGCGGCTGCGCTCTACTGCGGACTCGGCCCAGCGTACCTGCTCCAGCACGCGTTTGCTGTCTTCGTAGAACGCGGCGCCCACCTCGGTCAGGCTGTTCTGCCGCGTACTGCGCTGGAACAGGCGCGCGCCCAGATGGGCCTCCAGCTGCTGGATGTGTTTGCCCACCATCACGGCGGAGATCTGCAGCTGGCGCGCAGCGGCGGCAAAGCTGCCCGCCTCCACCACCGCCACCATGACTTCCATGTTGCGCAGCTTGTCCATGGCGATTCCGAATATTCCTAATCAATAGTTAGTTCAAGAATAACTTCCAGGCACTTTATGCATTGATTGATTAGCAAAAGAATCGGGTTTCAGTTTTTCATCAACCCCTTTTGACACCCAAGGAAAACACCATGTCCAAGATTCTTCTCATCGGCGCCAGCGGCACCATCGGCCAAGCCGTGCTGGCCAACCTGGGCGCGCGCCACGACGTGATCACCGTGGGCCGCAGCAGCGGCACGCACCGCGCGGACTTCTCGCAGCCGGGCGCGGTCGCCCAACTGTTCGAGGCCGTGGGCAGGGTGGACGCCATCGTGAGCACAGCGGGCAACCTGCACTTTGGCCCGCTGGCGGAGATGACGGCGGAGCAGTTCAACCTCGGCCTGCAGGACAAGCTGCTGGGCCAGGTGCAACTGGCGCTGGTCGGCCAGAAGTATCTGAACGACGGCGGCTCCATCACGCTGACGGCGGGCATCCTGTCGATCGAGCCCATCCGCAACGGCGCCAGCGCCACGGCGGTGAACGCGGCCATCGAAGGTTTTGTGGCTGCCGCCGCCATCGAACTGCCACGCGGCCTGCGCATCAACGCCATCAGCCCCACGGTGCTGACCGAGTCGATGGGCAGCTACGGGCCGTTCTTTCCGGGGTTCGAGCCAGTGCCCGCCGCGCGCGTGGCGCTGGCCTACCAGCGCAGCGTGGAAGGTGCGCAGACGGGGCGTGTGTACCGGGTGCAGTGACCCCGCCGACTCACATATGAAGCAAAAATAGCTGCTACCGCCCTATGTATCAGCGGTAGCAGCTATCAATTTGGTAGCTGCAACAAATCTTGGCAGCGCTTAGTCCAGGCTCGCCCCAGACTCCTTCACGACCTTGCCCCACTTCACCGACTCGGCCTGGATGAAGGCTGCAAACTGCTCGGGCGTTTCGCTGTAGGTCTCGGCGCCCTGCTCGTTGATCTTCTTCTTCACATCGGCCTGGTTCAGCACCTTGACCAGTGCGCCATTGAGTTTGGCCAGCACCGGTGCGGGCGTCCCTGCGGGCGCAAACATGCCGAACCACGAGGTGGCTTCATAGCCGGGCACACCGGCTTCGGCGATGGTGGGCACGTTGGGCAGTTCGGGCGAGCGCTTGGCCGTGGTCACGGCAATGGGCACCAGCTTGCCGCTGCGCACATGCTGGATGGCCGAGGGCATGTTGTCGAACATGATGCCGATCTGGTTGCCCAGCAGGTCGGTCACGGCGGGGGCGCTGCCCTTGTAGGGCACGTGCACCATGTCCACCTTGGCGAGGCTCTTGAACAGCTCGCCCGACAGGTGGATGGAACTGCCATTGCCCGACGAGCCGAAGTTGACCTTGCCGGGGTTGGCCTTGGCGTAGGCGATCAGTTCCTTCACCGTCTTGTAGGGCTGCGCGGGGTTGGCCACCAACAGATTGGGCACATTGGCCACGCGCGTCAGCGGCGCAAAGTCCTTGATGGGGTCGAAGGGCATCTTCTTGTACAGGCTGGCGTTGATGGCGTGGGTGCCTACGGTGCCCATGAACAGGGTGTAGCCGTCCGCCGGGGCCTTGGCCGCCATGGCGCCGCCGATGTTGCCGCCCGCGCCCGCGCGGTTGTCCACGATGACCGACTGGCCCAGCTCCGTGGTCAGCGCCTGGCCGATGATGCGGGCCAGGATGTCGGTGGTGCCGCCTGCAGCAAAGGGCACGACGATGGTGACGGGCTTGGTGGGGTATGCCTGGGCCATGGCCGGTGCGTTGGCCAGCAGGCCTGCGCCCAGAACGGCGGCCGAGGCGATGGTGCCCAGGGCAAAGCGGCGGGTGGAGTGGAAATGGGACATGGGTGTCTCCTTCAAGAATGGGGGTTGATTGAAATGGCGCGCGGTGCGGGATGTCGCCATACCCACGGCGCGCGAGACAGGCGCGGCGCAAGCGCGGGACGCCGAGGAAGGGCCGCCCCGCACCGAGGGCGTCGTCCCCCTTCCCGAAGGGCTCAGCCGTTCGGGAGAAGGGGAGAAGGCGCGAAGCGACCCAGGGGGTTGTCACCTCATACAGGCGCCACTCCCAGCGTGGTGCCGCCGCACACGTACAACACCTGCCCGGTCACGAAACCGTTGTCGGGTGAGAGGAAAAACAGCGCGGCGCGCGCCACGTCGTCGGGCGTGCCCATGCGGCCCACGGCAATGCTCTTGAGAATGCGTTCGGTCTGCGGCGCACCCTCGGGATTGCTCTGGCGGAAAAGTTCGGTGGCAATCGGGCCGGGGCCAATCGCGTTGACGGTGATGCCGTCACGCCCCAGCTCCATGGCCAGCGTGCGCGTCATGCCGATCATTCCGGCCTTGGTGGCCGAGTAGACGATACGCTCGCCCTTGCCCAGTGCGGCGCGGGACGACATGTTGACGATGCGGCCCTGGCCGCTGGCGCGCAGTGTGGGCAAGAACGCTTGCACCAGCAGCATGGGCGCGCGCAGGTGCAGGCCCACCACGTCATCCAGCTGTGCGGTGGTGGCGGTGTCGATGGTGCCGGGGCGCGTGGCGCCCGCATTGTTCACCAGCGCCGTCACGTTGTGCTTGGCCGCGATCTCGGCTGCGCGTTCACGGGTCGATGCCTCGTCGGTCAGGTCGCCCTGGTACGAGGTGAGTTGCGGGTGGCTCCACGTGGGCAGCACGTAGTCCAGATTGACCACGGCGTGGCCCCGGGCCAGCACGGCTTCGGCAATCGCGCGGCCGATGCCGTTGCTGGCCCCGGTAATGACCGTGACCGGCGTGGGATTGCGCTCGATCACCGTCACACGCGCTCCAAAATCACGGCAATGCCCTGGCCCACGCCAATGCACATGGTGCACAGCGCATAGCGGCCGGCGTGTTCGTGCAGGCGGTTGACGGCGGTGG
>DATLGV010000482.1:0-6747 GCA_035540275.1 Acidovorax sp.
CATCACCCCCTCCGGCAAACCGCAGCGCCACTTCGCCATCATTGGCGCGGGCATGGCGGGCATTGCCTGTGCACGCACCCTGGTCCAGGCCGGCCACAGGGTGACGGTGTTCGAAAAATCCCATCAGGCCGGTGGCCGCACCGCCACCATCGACAGCCCCTTTGGCAACTTTGATGCAGGCGCCCAGTATTTCACCGTGCGCGACCCGCGATTTGCCCGTGCCATCGACACCGCGCCCGGCACCTGCAAGCGCTGGAGCGCCAATTCGGTCCAGGTGCTGGACGCCGCAGGCCGCGTGGCTGCCGTGGGCCTGCCCCACCGCGAGGCCCATTGGGTGGCCAGCCCCGGCATGCAGTCGCTGGTGACCACCTGGGCCGAACCCCTGGCCCAGGCGGGCCAGCTGGTCACCCACACCCGCGTCACCCGCATCGAACCCGACGCCGTGAACGCACCGGGGTGGCAGCTGCGCACCGAAAGCGCTGGCGGCGAGCAGCATGTGTATGCGGGCTTTGATGCGGTGCTGCTGGCCCAGCCGTCGGTGCCCGCACAGGCCTTGATTTCCGGCTCGGGGCTCGACACCCCGCTGGCCGACGCCATGTCCAAGGTGGCCATTGCGCCGTGCTGGACCCTGATGCTGGCCTATCCCCAGGCCGTGCGCCCCGGGCTGACCACGCTGGGCCCGCAATGGAACGCCGCGCGCAGCACCCACCACCGCATTGCCTGGCTGGCGCGCGAGTCGTCCAAGCCGGGCCGCAACGTGGTGGAGCGCTGGACGGTGCAGGCCAGCCCTGCCTGGTCGGCAGAACACCTCGAAGACGACGAGGCCCGTGTACAGGCCAAGCTGCTCAAGGCATTTGCCGAGGTCACCGGCATCCGGGCCGAGCCTGCGCACGCCGACACCCGCCGCTGGCGTTATGCGCAGACCACCCACCCGCTGGGCAAGAGCCACCTGTGGGACGCCAAGGCCGGCCTGGGCGCCTGCGGAGACTGGTGCCTGGGCCACCGGCTGGAAGATGCCTTTGTGTCGGGCCTGGAACTGGCACTTGCCGTGGCATGACGGGGGGCGCGGGCGCAACGCCACGCGATGCGGGCCGCGATGAAGTCCAGCACGCAGGACGCGTTGAGGCGCCCTATGTGGGCCGGTTTGCCCCCTCCCCCACGGGCCCGCTGCATGCAGGCTCTCTGGTGGCCGCGCTGGCCAGCTGGCTGGATGCACGCGCGCACAACGGCCGGTGGCTGGTGCGCATGGAGGATGTGGACCAGCCCCGCTGCGTGCCGGGGGCCGACGCCTTCATCCTGCAGCAACTGGCCACCTGTGGCCTGCACCCCGACGCCCCGCCCCAATGGCAATCAGCGCGCAGCGGTCTGTACCAGCGTGCCCTCGACCAGCTGGTCGCGCAGGGCGATGCCTACCCCTGCGCCTGCTCGCGCAAGGACATCGAAGACGCCCATGCCGCCCAGGGCCATGCCCGCGAGCGGCATGCCGCGCTGCCCTACCCCGGCACCTGCCGCCATGGGCTGCACGGCCGCACGGGGCGCTCGTGGCGCTTCAACGTGGCAGACTTCAAGCCAAAACAGCCGATTGCACAAGCAAATCAGCCCTTGAGCGCTACGTATTCAGTAGCAGACGGAATGCTGCATTGGCACGACCGCCGGCTGGGCCACCAGCAGCAACAGGTCGCCACGGCCGTGGGCGACTTTGTCCTGCGGCGCGCCGATGGCCTCTGGGCCTACCAGCTGGCCGTGGTCGTGGACGACGCCGACCAGGGCATCACCGACGTGGTCCGTGGTGAGGACCTGGCAGACAACACGCCCCGCCAGGTCCTGCTGCAGCAGGCGCTGGGGCTTCCCACGCCGCGTTATCTGCACTCCCCCCTGGTGCGCGGAGCCAACGGTGAAAAGCTCTCCAAACAAAACGGCGCGCAGGCGCTGGACCTGGGCGATCCTTTGCTGGCCCTGTCGCAAGCCGCACTCGCACTGGGCCTGCCCGCTGTGGCAAATCTGCACAACATTTGCATAGCTGACGCACTGGCACAGTGGGTGGCGGCGTGGCGACGAAACTACAATGGCCCACCGTGACCGAATTGACCACAGCTACCGCCCCCGCCAGCGCTGCGCCCGCCGCAGCCACCGCAGCGCCCACCGTACAGGGCTCTGCCCCCGCCGGTGTGACCCACCCCAAAACCATCAAGAGCTTTGTGCGCCGCGCCGGCCGCACCACCACGGGCCAGGCCAAGGCCTTTGAGGACTTTGGCCCACGCTTCGTGCTGCCCTACACACCGGCCCCGCTGGACGCCTCCGCAGCCTTTGGCCGCAGCGCGCCGCTGGTGCTGGAGATCGGCTTTGGCATGGGCGAGGCCACGGCCCATATCGCCCGTGTGCGGCCCGATGACAACTTCCTGTGCTGCGAGGTGCACGAGCCCGGCGTGGGCGCCCTGCTCAAGCGCATCGGCGAACAGGGGCTGACCAACATCCGCATCCTGCAGCACGACGCCGTCGAGGTCATCGACCACATGCTGCCCGAGGGCAGCCTGGACGGCGTGCACATCTTCTTCCCTGACCCCTGGCACAAGAAAAAGCACAACAAGCGCCGCCTGATCCAGCCCCCGCTGGTGGCCAAGCTGGCCGCACGCCTCAAACCCGGTGGCTACCTGCATTGCGCCACCGACTGGCAGCCCTATGCGGAGCAGATGCTGCAGGTGCTCGGCGCCGAGCCTCGACTGCAAAACACCGCAGACGGATTTGCCCCCCAGCCGGACTACCGCCCGTTGACCAAATTCGAAAACCGCGGCCTGCGGCTGGGCCATGGGGTGTGGGATGTGGTGTTCGTGCGCCGCAACTGACCATCGACATGTCCCGACCGGCCCGCCAGACAGCTCCCATGAAACCCATCCTCCAAAATCTGGTGGAAATGACCGGCCACCGCGACCACTTGCGGCTGGAAGTGTCGGTGCTGTCCACGGTGCAAAAGCTCGCCGGCATCATCGAGGTGCGGGCCCTGGAGCTGTTCACGGACGGTGGCGTGCCCCATGTGCGCCCCCGCACGTGGGTGGACAACGGACAACTGGTCTCGACCGACTCCGAAGCAGCGACAGACCCCCGCCGCGAGCCCCTGGACCAGTACCCCACGCTGCGCGACTGCGTGGAAAACCGTGGCGAGAGCGCCCTGGCCGCGTCCCGCCGGGGCCGCCATGTGCTGTGGTTGCCGGTGTGGATGCACGACAAGGTCAGCACCTGCCTGGAGATCACGCAGTCGCGCCCGTTCTCGGCCCACAAGCTCGACGTGCTGATGGGCGTGTTCCAGGTGTACCAGAACTACCAGAGACTGCTGGACTACAGCGAGCGCGATGCGCTCACCGGGCTGTTCAACCGCAAGACGTTTGACGAGCAGTTCTCCCGCTACACCCTGAGCGGGCTGGCCAGCCGCTCGGGCGCGGTCACCGAGTCCCTGGTGGCCGAAGAAACCGCCGTTGCCAGCGACAACGAGCCCGTGCAGCAATGGCTGGCGGTGGTGGACATCGACCACTTCAAGCAGGTCAACGACCGCTTTGGCCACCTGTATGGCGACGAGGTGCTGATCCTGATCGCCAACATCCTGCGCAGCTCGTTCCGCAGCCACGACCGCATCTTCCGCTTTGGCGGCGAGGAGTTTGTGGTGCTGCTGCGCTCCACCACGCTGAGCACCGCCCACAAGGTGTTCAACCGCTTCCGGCTGGCCGTGCAGGAGTACCACTTCCCGCAGGTGGGCCAGGTGACGGTGAGCCTGGGGTTTGTGAGCACCACGCGGGGCTCGCCGGTGGAAATCCTGGGCCAGGCCGACCAGGCGCTGTACTACGCCAAGGAACATGGCCGCAACCAGGTCTGCTTCTATGATGACCTGGTGGCCAGCGGGCATTTGGCGACCAAGGTTGCCAACGACGACGTCGAACTGTTCTGAGCGGGCCGGGCCAGATTGGCCCATCGGCCATCCTGGGACGCTTTGCCTCCTTTCAGCCCAGCGATGCCAGGATCGCCTCCACATTGACCTCATCGCGCTGCGCAGGTGTCAGAAAGCGCTCTGCGTAGTCGCGCCACACACCGCTGGTCAGGAAGAAGCGGAACACCTCGGCATCGATGTGCCGCTCGCGCACCATGTGGGTCATGATCTTGAGCGATTCGGACAAGGTCTTGGGTGGCTTGTAGGGCCGGTCTGCCGCGGTCAACGCCTCGAAGATATCGGCCAGGGTCATCACACGGTCGGCCAGCGTCAGCTCCGGCGCCTTCAGGCGCCGCGGGTAGCCGGTGCCGTCCAGCTTTTCATGGTGTGACCCGGCAATCGCCGGCACGCGCGCCAGGTGCGGCGGAAACGGCAGCCCGCTGAGCATGATGATGGTCTGCACAATGTGGTCGTTGATCTTGAAGCGGTCTTCGGCCGTGAGTGTGCCCCGCCGGATGGACAGGTTGTGCAGTTCGCCCAGGTGGGCCTCGTACGGCGGCAACACCATGTCGAAGCCCCAGCGGTTGGCCGGGTTGCCCGCCTCCACCGGCGGCTTGCGGGCGCCCCAGGGCACGATGTGCTCCGGCCGGTCGGCCAGCAGCGGCTCGTTGGCGGGCAAGGGGCGCACCGGCACGGTCGAAAGCCGCAGCATCTCGGCGGCCGACAGACCCAGGCGGTCGTCAAAATGCCGTTGCCAGATCTGTCGGCCAATGGCCTTGAGGCGGGCGACGTCGGCCTCGGCCATGAATTCGCCCCCCACGTTGCAGCGGGCCACAAAGGCAAAGTCTTCCTGCAGTTGCTCGCGCCGTTGCAGCAGCTCGCGCTGCAGGCGCACCGGGTCCACGCCCGACACGTGCTGCTTCCAGTAGTCCAGCTCTGCGTCGCGCCACAACACCTCGAAGCGCATGCGCACCTCGTGAATGCGGTTGTAGAGCGTTTCCAGCTTGGTGGCCTTGTCGATGATGTGCTCGGGGCTGGTGACCTTGCCGCAGTCGTGCAGCCAGGCCCCCAGGCGGAATTCGTAGCGCTCGGCATCGGTCATGGTCACCTGGGCAAACGGGCCGTCCTTGGCTGCACACATGCGGTCCATGAGTGCCTCGGCCAGCTCTGGCACGCGCTCGCAGTGGCCACCGGTGTAGGGGCTCTTGGCATCGATGGCGTCGGCCAGCAGGCGGATGACGGCATCCAGCAGCTTCTTCTGCCCTTCGATCAGGCTGCGGGTCTCGATGGCCACCGACAGCGTGCCTGACAGCTTCTCGACAAAAGCCCGGAAATGCGCGTCGTCCTGTGTCTGGTCCGCGATGTAGCGCAGCACCAGCAGGCCCAGGGGCTGCCCGTCGCGGGTGCGCAGCTGTACGCGCAGCACGCGGGCGGGCTCGGTGTCGTCGTCGTCCTCGTGCTGGTCGCCGGGTTGGGGCTCGGTGTGGTTGATGAAATGCACCATGGCCAGGTGCTCGGGGTAGCGCGACTGCTGCCCCGGGTCTTCGCAATGGCGGGCCGCGCGCAGCAAGCCCGTGCGTTGCGGGTCCACCAGGTACACCGCACCGCCGGTGCAACTGGTGGCACGCACCAGCTCGTACAGCACACTCGACAGCATGAGGTCGGTGCGCGACTCGGCACTGATATGGTGGGTGATGTGCAAGAACTCCTGGATGGTGTCGGACATGCGGTCCATCACCTGCCCCAGGTCGCGCACCTCGCGCACGGGAGACACCCGCCGTTCGGGCCGCCGGAAATCAAACCGCGCCAGCGCCCTGGCCTGCAACGCCAGCCCGAACAGGCTGCGCCCCACACGCCGGCCGGCCAGCCAGCCCAACGGCAGCATCAGGCCGATGAGCGACACCGACAGCCACACCTGCTGGCGCAGGTTGCTGTTCACCTCGGCCAGCAGCTCCTTGGTGGGGATGGCCATCAGAATCTGCAGCCCCTGCCAGCGCATCGATGCCAGCGGCAGCGAGCGGCCCAGCCATTCCTCGTCATCGGCCTGCAGGCGGCGGGACTCGCCATCTTTCAAGCCCAGCGCCTGCAGCCTGAGCAGGCTGGACACGCCCAGGTCGTCCAGGGCACGCAGCCGCAGGCCGGATGCATTGCCATCGCGCAACAGCACGCGCGACATGTCGGGATAAGCCAGCACCCGCCGGTCCTTGTCCACCACGGCAATCTCGGTGCGGGGCATCAGGCGCAAGCCGCTGATCTCGCGCCCCAGGTCGGTCAGAGCCACGTCCAGGCCCATCACCGCACGTCCGTCTTCGCTGGGCTGGCTCAGGGTGATACCCACCTCCTGCGTGGTGAAGAACACATAGGGCGACGTCAGGATCTGGGTGTTCTGCTCCAGCGCCTCGGCGTACCAGGGGCGGGTGCGGGGGTCGTAGCGGTATTCCGGGCGGACGGCCGAGTCGATCAGCCGCAAGTCCGCGTCGTAATAGCTCCAGCGCCCCACCATGCCCGCTAGGCTACGCTCTCGCGCCATGGACTGCACCAGGTACGCCGTTTTGGGCGGTGCATCCAGCCGCACCCGCAAAGCATCGTTGCGCACCGGTCGCACCAGCAGAAACTGCCCGTCCGGGTAACCGATGAACACTGCCGACAGCAGCGGGTTCTGCTCCAGCAGCCGCGCCAGCACAGGCAGGCGCCGCAGCCGTGCTGGCAGGGTAGACGCCGAGGCCACCGGGTCGAACGCCAGCAGGCGGATGGTGGCATCGGCCGGGTCCACGATGCGGTGCACCCGTTCGGCGATGAGCTGGCTGATGCGCTGCGCGCTCTCTTCCGAC
>DATLGV010000483.1:0-1968 GCA_035540275.1 Acidovorax sp.
CAAAAAGTCCGCGTCGCTGTGCTCGAAGTTGTAGGTGGACTGCTCCACCTCGTTTTGCTTGTACACGTCGCCGTAGCTCAGGGTGTCGGTCCACTTCAGGTTGTAGACGTTGTCCACGCCCTGCAGGTACATGGCCAGGCGCTCCAGGCCATAGGTGATCTCGCCCGTGGCGGGCTTGCAGTCGATGCCGCCGACCTGCTGGAAGTAGGTGAACTGCGTCACTTCCATGCCGTTGAGCCAGACCTCCCAGCCCAGGCCCCAGGCGCCGAGCGTGGGGTTCTCCCAGTCGTCTTCCACAAAGCGGATGTCGTTCTTTTTCAGGTCGAAGCCCAGAGCTTCGAGGCTGCCCAGGTACAGCTCCAGGATGTTGGCCGGAGCGGGCTTGAGCACCACCTGGTACTGGTAGTAGTGCTGCAGGCGGTTGGGGTTCTCGCCATAGCGGCCGTCCTTGGGGCGGCGGCTGGGCTGCACGTAGGCGGCCTTCCAGGGCTCGGGGCCGATGGCGCGCAGGAAGGTGGCAGTGTGCGAGGTGCCGGCGCCCACTTCCATGTCGTAGGGTTGCAAGAGGGCGCAACCCTGCGCGTCCCAGTAGGACTGCAGCTTCAAAATGATTTGCTGGAATGTCAACATGGCGTCTGTGGCTGTGGCACTGGCAGGCCAGGGCCGGGCAAGTAAGGGGAAAAGAAGAAAACGCGGTGCTGCGTGAGCAAACCCCAGGCCCGCCGCCCCACAAGGCAACAAGGGCGGGCATCGCGCGCGCAAACCGGTGATTTTACGGCGCCCCGCCGCGTGTGCCGCGGCAGCGCCCACAACATCGGCCCGCGCCCATGAAAAAAGGCCGGAGCCCTTTTGGAGCTCCAGCCTTCCCAACCAGTCACGCGAGCTATAAGCCGGTGCGTACCGGTGACCACCTTTGCGGGCAGCCCGTCGGCGCACATGTGGTGCGCCAAGTCTTATCTGAAATAGCCTATCGCTACGCGGTTCGCCACCCATCGATACCGGCGCGACCCCTGCCAGTGCCCCCGCGCAAGGGCCGCCCCGCCGCGCTGGGGGCGTCCCCTCCAGGGGGAAGGCGCGAAGCGACTCAGGGGGGCTTCTTAGTACTCCCAGAAAATGCGCTGCAGTTCCTTGCTGTCGTTGGTCTTGGTCAAAGCGACCATGGCCAGGATCCGGGCCTTTTGCGGGCGCAGGTCATGGGCTACCACCCAGTCGTACTTGTCGTCAGGCTGCTCGGCATTGCGCAGCACAAAACCATCGGGCACGCGGGCCGAGCGGATGATCTGCACGCCCGAGGCGCGCAGGGCCTTGAGCGAATCGACCGCCTGGGCAGCCACCGAGCCATTGCCGGTGCCGGCGTGGATCAGCGCCTTGACGCCCGCCTTGCCGTAGGCGTCGATGCCCGTGGTGTTCATGTTGCCGTAGCCGTACACGATGTCCACAGCCGGCAGGGCTTTGATGTCGTCGATGTTGAACTCGGAGTGGGTGGTGTGGCGCTTGACCGGGGCGCGGAACCAGTAGTTCTTGCCTTCCACCACCATGCCCAGCGGGCCCCACTGGCTCTTGAAGGCCTCGGTCTTGATGTTGATGGTCTTGCTCACGTCGCGACCGCTCTGGATCTCGTCGTTCATCGTCACCAGCACGCCCTTGCCGGCGGCGTCCTTGCTGGCGGCCACGGTCACGGCGTCGTACAGGTTCAGCGCGCCGTCGGCCGACAGGGCCGTGCCGGGACGCATGGAGCCGACCACCACGATGGGCTTGTTGGTGCGCACCGTGAGGTTCAGGAAGTACGCGGTTTCTTCCAGCGTGTCGGTGCCGTGGGTGATGACGATGCCGTCCACATCGGCCTGCTTGGCCAGGGCCGACACGCGCTGGCCGAGGCGCAGCAGGTGCTCGTTGGTGAAGCTCTCGGAGGCGATCTGGAACACCTGCTCACCCGACACCTTGGCCACGTTGGCCAGTTCGGGCAGG
>DATLGV010000484.1:0-2850 GCA_035540275.1 Acidovorax sp.
GACCAGATCGCCCTGCTGGAGCCCTTTGAGCGCCTGGGCACGGACCGCATCGCCCTGGTCGCCACACCCGCTCAGGCCGACCAGGCCTGCGACGCATTGGCCAGCGCCAGCGCCTGGGGTTTCGACACCGAATCCAAACCCACCTTTGTGCAGGGCCAGGCGTCGGACGGACCGCACATCGTGCAACTGGCCACGCTGGAGCGGGCCTGGGTGTTCCAGTTGCACGACTCTGGCTGCCGCGCGCGCGTGGCCGAACTGCTGGCCCTGCAGGGCGTCATCAAGGCGGGCTTTGGGCTAGGGGACGACACCCAGCGCATCCAGCACAAGCTGGGCGTGCAACCAGCCGGTGTGCTGGAGCTGAACACCGTGTTCCGTCAGCAGGGCTACCGCAAGGACATGGGCGTGAAGGGGGCGGTGGCGGTGCTGTTCAACCGGCGCTTCATCAAGTCCAAAAAAGCCGCCACCTCCAACTGGGCCAATCTGCGACTGACCGAGGCGCAACTGGTGTACGCGGCCAATGACGCCTGGGCAGCACTGCGGGTGTTCAACGCCTTGCATCTGCCTGCCTGAGGACTGGGCAGGCGCAGCGGCCGTGGCCCATCACGGCAGCCGCCACCCTGCGTTTACTATCAAAAAAATAGCTGCACAGGTATGTTCCACGAGCGCTACCAGCCCAAAATACCACAATAACACGACGGGCTGGCACCAGGGCCGCCTGCAGGCGGCGCATGCACCGACCTACAGGCGGGCCGCCAGCCGCGCCGCCTGGTCGATGGCGCGCTTGGCGTCCAGCTCGCCCGCTTCCAGCGCACCCCCGATGAGGTGGGGCTTGCGGCCCTGGGCCTCCAGCTCCTGCGCCAGGCTGCGCAAAGGCACCTGGCCCGCGCACAGCACCACGGTGTCGCAGGGGATCCAGGTCGGGTCTTCGCGCTTCTCGCCATACGACACCAGCAGCCCTTCGTCGGCAATGCGCTCGTAGTTCACGCCGCCCACCATTTGCACCGCTTTCATCTTGAGCGTGGTGCGGTGAATCCAGCCCGTGGTCTTGCCCAGGCCGTGGCCCAGCTTGCCCTTCTTGCGCTGCAGCAGCGTCACCTGCCGTGCAGGGGGCGTCACGCGCGGGCCACTGGTGGCCAGGCCACCGCGCGCCTCGGCCGGATCGGTGATGCCCCATTCGGCCTTCCAGGCAGACAAATCGAGCGTGGTGGAGGGATGGTCGCCATGCGTGAGGAATTCGGCCACGTCAAAGCCAATGCCTCCCGCGCCGATGATGGCCACGCGCTCGCCCACGGGCTTGCCGTGGCGCAACACATCGATGTAGCTCAGCACCTTGGGGTGGTCCTGGCCGGGGATCTTGGGGTCGCGCGGCTCCACGCCGGTCGCGACGATGACCTCGTCATAGCCCGCCAGGTCGGTGGCTGCGACCTTGCGGTTCAGGTGCAGCTGCACGCCAGTGTCCTCTACCCGCGTGGCCAGGTAGCGCAGCATTTCGTGGAACTCCTCCTTGCCCGGAATCACCTTGGCCATGTTGAGCTGGCCGCCGATGGCGCGCGTAGCGTCAAACAAATGCACCTCGTGCCCACGCTCGGCAGCCACCGTGGCGGCGGTGAGGCCTGCGGGCCCGGCGCCCACCACAGCGATGCGCTTGCGGGACGACACCGGGCGGTACACCAGCTCGGTCTCGTGGCAGGCGCGCGGGTTGACCAGGCAGCTGCTGGTCTTGTTCTGGAACACATGGTCCAGGCAGGCCTGGTTGCAGGCGATGCAGGTGTTGATGCGATCGGCCCGGCCTTGCGCAGCCTTCTTCACAAACGCGGCATCGGCCAGCAGCGGACGCGCCATGGACACCATGTCGGCGCAGCCATCGGCCAGCACCTGCTCGGCCACCTCGGGCGTGTTGATGCGGTTGGACGTGACCAGCGGTGTGGTGATGCCCGCTGCAGCAAACTCGGCCTTCATCTTCTGCGTGACCCAGGCAAACGCTGCGCGGGGCACGCTGGTGGCAATGGTGGGCACCCGCGCCTCGTGCCAGCCAATGCCGGTGTTCACGATGTTCGCCCCGCCCATGGCCACGGCCTTGCCCAGGGTGACGATCTCGTCCCAGGCGCTGCCGCCGGGCACCAGGTCGATCATCGACAGGCGGTAGATGATGATGAAGTCCGGCCCCACGGCTTCGCGCATGCGGCCGATGATCTCCACCGGCAGGCGCATGCGGTGGCTGTAGTCGCCGCCCCATTCGTCCCGGCGCAGGTTGGTGGCCTGCGACAGGAACTGGTTGATGAAGTAGCCCTCGGAGCCCATCACCTCCACGCCGTCGTAGCCGGCCTCGCGCGCCTTCATGGCGCAATTGACGAACGCGCGGATCTGCCGCTCCACCCCGCGCGCCGACAGCGCAAACGGCGTGAACGGCGAAATCGGCGACTGCAGCCGCGACGGCGCCACCGCCAGCGGGTGGTAGGCATAGCGGCCCGTGTGCAGGATCTGCAGCGCGATCTTGCCGCCCGCTGCATGCACGGCCTCGGTCACCACGCGGTGGCGTTTGGCCGCGCCCGAGGTGGACAAGGTGCCTGCAAACGGTTTAGCCCAGCCTGCGATGTTCGGTGCGAAGCCGCCCGTGACGATCAGGCCCACATCGCCCTCGGCCCGCTCGCGGAAGTACGCCGCCATGCGCGAGAGGTCGCGCCCGTCTTCCAGCCCCGTGTGCATGGAGCCCATGAGCACGCGGTTTTTGAGCGTGGTGAACCCCAGGTCGACGGGGGCCAGCAGGTGCGGGTACAAGGCGGCGCCGGACATGGAGGCAGCGGCTGCAGGGGCTAGAACGGGGGAAGAATGCATGGGACGGTCGTTGAC
>DATLGV010000485.1:0-2014 GCA_035540275.1 Acidovorax sp.
ATGTCACCATCCAGCAGCAGGTGCTGGGCTTGCTGCAACGCCTGCAAAAAGAAAAGGGCCTGAGCTACCTGCTCATCACCCACGACGTGGACGTGATTCGCGCCATGGCGCACGATGTGCTGGTCATGAAGGACGGTGCGGTGCTCGAAAGCGGCAGCGTGGCGGATGTGCTGGATGCACCCCAGCACCCCTACACGCAGCGGCTGGTGGCAGCCGCTGCGGTGGCTGGCGGATAGTTTCCAAGCCAAATCAAATGGGCTGCAGGCGCCCGTGGAATTTTCGCAAGCTGCTATCAAATTTGAATGCTTCGCGCCCCTGTGGCGCAGGGCGGCCTGGTGTCCGCCCCCTGCACGGGACCATGCCATTGCGCGCGGTGATCAGGTCCTGACCGCCGGGCGCCGCGCATGTTGCTCCATGCCGGGCTGGGCCCAGACGAGCTTGCGCACATCCACGCCCAGGGACTGGGCTCGCTCCATCAGGTGTTCGCGCACATGCCAGGGCAGGGTGGGGGTGCGGGACAGCACCCACACATAGTCGGTGCTGGAGCCCACCACCATCGCCCACTGGTAGTTTTCGTCCAGCGCCACCACGTTGTAGCCGCCGTAAAACGGGCCGAAGAACGACACCTTGAGCGCGGCGCGGTCGGGGCTGTCCACAAACTCGGCGCGGCCCTGGGCCTCCTTCCACTGCTTGCGCACGGGGTCGTAGCCCCGGTTCACCACCTTGAGGGTGTTGTCCGCGTTGCGGCTGTAGGTGGCGGTGGTGAGCGACAGGCCGCGCTCCATCGGGTTGTCGATCCGGGCGACCTCATGCCAGTGTCCCGCATAGCGATCCGCATCAAAGCCAGCCACGGGCTGGATGCCTTCCGGGGTGCGCGGGGTGGAACAGGCGGAAAGCACCAGCAGGACCAATATGGCGGTCGCGCCCCCTGCCAGCAAGCGCCAGTGGGCGAGGGGGAGTGGTCTGCGTCGTGGGTGCATGGGGTTCTCCTGAAGGGTAAGAAGGCGACACCTTGGTCCCGCCGGGGGCGCTGGGGGGCGCTGTGGGGCGCTGTGGGGCGCAGGGCCTCGCCCGTGTCTTCATTCAATGTAGGCAGGGCGAAGGGCGCGGTTTGTAGGCCGGAGCTGTCAACAGGTGTCGGCGTGGGGGGGCGATCGCCTTGGCCTCACGTGCCATCCATTCGCCTGTGCGGTTGCGTACCTTGCGCTGCCGTGAAAAGATGGACCCATCCTTTCCCTTCAGGAGTTGCCATGCCCCCACCCGTACCGTCACGTTTGCCCGGGGTGCTGGACCCGTCTGCAGAGGATCTGGCCTTCGACATGGCTGCGCTGTACCGGCGCGCGCATGTGCAGGCCGGGCCGGGCACCGTGGTCAAGGCCTTGCATCTGGGGCAGGAACGCAGCCTGGTGGTCACGGGGCAGGATCCCGCGTCACCCGCTGTGGTGTGCGTGCTTGCCCTGGGGAGTGCACAAACTGCGCGCGACTTCTTTCGCAGCGCACTCCCCACGCCACTGGAGCTCGAAACCGCCATCGCATGGGTGGAGGACGAGGTCCATGCCGCCCGCCGACGCCAGCCTGATGGGGTGGCTGACAACGTCGCCGCGGTGACCTGTTCCACCGATGCTTCGCTGCACGAAGTGGCGACCCTGGCGGGCATCGCCCCGGGGGCCGCGCGCGTGCTGTCGCTCGATGCCGTGGAGCGGCTGTTCCATCGCCTGGCCGCCGTGGCGCAGGGGCGCCCTGCGGCGCATGAGGGCTTGCCCGAGCGCGCCGAGTTTGCGGCCACCGTGCTCGTCCTGCGTGAGCTCATGCACCACATGCCTTTTGCTGCGGTGGTGTTGCTGGGAGGAGACGACCCGGAATCTGCTCCTCAACCAGCGCGTGTGGATGGCTGACGGACCGGGCTTCGTCCTACAGGGCGGCCCCGGAGAGCTGGTTACATTCGCCCATGTGAATATTTCACATTTAATGTGATCCCCAACGGCATCATCTTCTGAAAGAGGTTCTCCATGAC
>DATLGV010000486.1:0-1885 GCA_035540275.1 Acidovorax sp.
CGCAAAGCCCTGTACGCGGGCGATCACGGGCTTGGGCACGTCGCGGATGGCGGTGTGTAGCTCCTCCATCGGCAATCCGATGGTGCCGCGCCCGTCGTAGTTGCCGTTGTGGGCTGACTGGTCACCCCCTGTGCAAAATGCGCGGTCCCCGGCACCCGCCAGCACGATGGCGCCCACCTCACGGTCATAGCCAGCCTTGTTCAGTGCCTTGATGATTTCGTCGCAGGTCTGGCCGCGAAACGCATTCATCTTGTCTGCGCGGTTGATGGTGATCCAGGCCACGCCGTTGCGCACTTCGTACAGGATGTCTTCGAAATTCATGGTGTTCTCTCGATAAAAGTGGGGGGTGGTAACTGGGGAGTCATCCATGCATGGTCAGGCCGCCCGACACGCTAATGACCTGGCCAGTGATGAAGCCTGCGTCGTCGCTGCCAAAGAACGCAATGGCGCTGGCCAGGTCTTCGGGTTGGCCCAGGCGGCCCAGGGGGATCGCGCTGCGAAACGCCTCCAGCAGCTTGGCGGGGTCGCGGGCGCCTTCGGCCACACCGGCCAACAGGGCGGTGTCTGTGGGGCCTGGGCAAACCACGTTGACGGTGATGTTCTGACGGGCGTGCTCGCGCGCCAGCGTTTTGGATAGCGCCACCAGACCGCCTTTGCACGCGGAGTACACGGCTTCACCGGACGAGCCACCGCGCGCCGCGTCGGATGCGATGTTCACGATGCGGCCCGCCTTGCGCTCGGCCATGCCGGGCAGCACCGCGTGCAGCATGTGCAGGGCGCCGGTCAGGTTGATGGCGATGAGCTTGTCCCACTCGGCGGGCATGGTCTTGGTGAAGGGCTTGAACACATCCCAGCCCGCGTTGTTGACCAACACATCGACCGGCCCCAGGGCCGCTTCGGCCGCCGCCACGGCCGCATCTACCTGGGCGCGCTGGGTGATGTCGCACTGGAAGGCCTGGGCTACTCCGCCTGCTGCCCGGATGCCGTCGGCCACTGTTTGCGCCGCCTCCAGGTTCATGTCGAACACGGCCACCTTGGCGCCTTCTTCTGCAAAGCGGCGGCTGCTGGCCCCACCAATGCCGCCGCCCCCGCCGGTCACGATCACGGTCTTTCCATTCAGATTGCGCATGGTTCACTCCTGGATAGTTCGGAATACACCCTTCAGCTGCTGAGGCGGAAGGTATTTGAGACAACATGTTTGCTTATCTTAGTGGTGACAAATCTATATGTCAAACAGTTGTCATTTGTTGGCCGCTAGGTATTTACCCTTGTTTTGGCGGTTAGGGCTATTTTTCTTCTGAAAGTTATTTGCAGTTGTTCGAGGCGTTGAAATCCATTTGTGTAAATATATTGTCTTAATTGATGTGGATTTCTGCTTTTTTGGGTTTGCAGCGGGCAGCAGGGCGCATGTTGGATGGATGGCCTTGCTGCTACGCGTGCGTCGTAGGCTGGCAGAGCGCGATGCCGCCTGCAGTGAGCACGGGGTCCAAGTGCTCAGAGCCGGGTGGAGAGATGTGCGCTTGCGCCGTTTGTTGGGCGCGAGCAAGGGGCGCGGCGGTGCGCGCCCTGGCGTCAGCAATGGGGGCTTGCTGGTGCAATGCGAGCGATGGCGCTGTCGCAAAGCCTCAGAGTGAAAGTCTGGATGGCGCAGCGGCCGGCGGTTTGAGTGACCGCCGTAAGTGGGCGATCAGGTGCTCTCGCGCACCGTCAGCTCAAACCCCAGATTCACCGAGTTGTGCTCGGGCACCTCACCACGCATCAGTGCCAGCAGCATGCGCGCACTGGCCTCGCCCACGGCTGCGCGGGGCGTGCGCACCGTGGTCAGCGGCGGCAGCATCTGGTCGCTGCCCGCGAGGTCGTTGAAGCCTGCAATGGCCACCTGGCC
>DATLGV010000487.1:0-1954 GCA_035540275.1 Acidovorax sp.
GTCATGCGGCTGGCCTGCACGCTGGGCACCAGGCCATGTTCTGCAATCGCCACCAGCGTGGCGTTGAGCACCGCGCTGCAGGCCGCATCCGGCCGGCGCCCGGTCAGCAGCAGGAAGAAGTAGTCGGCAAACGAGATGTGGCCGATCAGGTCCTCGCACAGGTCCTCGCCACGCACGACGATGGTGTGCTCGTTGGAGGTGCAGATGGCCGTGCGTGGGACGGTGGATTTTCCGATTTTCATGAGGTGGCTCCCGGCGTTTTGTTCAGGCGTGGTGGGGTTCGAGGCGGAAGTCGTAATGCGCTGACCAGTAGGGCTGGGCCTGCACGCTGCCGTCGGGGGCTGGGCCGGCGGGATGTTGTTCGAAGTCCACGATCAGGCTGGGTCGCACGCCGAACACGGCGTCCGACTCGATGTAGGGGCTGCCCGCCACGAACAGGTGGGTGGTGACCCGCGCATGCCCGGGGGCGGACACCATCATGTGAATGTGGCCCGGACGGTTGGGGTGGCGGCCCATGCGGTCGAGCATGCGGCCCACGGGGCCATCGACGGGGACGGGGTAGAAGCTTGGGCGGATGGACCAGAACCAGTAGCGGCCCTGTGCATCCGTGCGGATGCGTGCGCGAGCGGCCATGGCGGAGCCTTCCACCTGCATGTCGTACACACCCTCACCGTCGCCCGACCAGATGTCGAGCAGGGCGCCGGCCAGGGGCTGGCCACGGGTGTCGGTCACGCGACCGCTGTAGAAAGTAGGCTCGCCCTTCACGCCCTCGGACAGGTTGGCGCCCAGCGGAAGTTCGGGCGCACCCTCCCAGTAATAGGGCCCCTGCACCGTGGCCTCGGTGGCGTCAGTCATGCGCTGGCTGCCAGTGGCATGGGCCGTGGCGCGCAGCTGGTCAAGCATCACCACCATCATCGACGCGCCCAACGTATCCGACAGCAGGATGAACTCCTGCCGCTGGCCGGTGCAGGCCTTGCCCACCGCGGTGAGGAATTCGATGCCCTGCATCCATTCCTCCGGCTTCAGGTCCACCTCGCGGATGAAGGCATGCAGGTGCGTGACCAGCGACTGCATGATCTGTGCGAAACGCGGATCGCTGGCGCCGTCCAGGCGCTGCAGCACGGCCTGGGTCAACTCGTTTTCATTCGATGGGGTCATGGGATCTTGTCTCCTTGTCGGTTCTTGCGGTCGATCGGCTTGCGGGTCAGTGCGCTTGCCCGAGGCGCTGGCGTATGGGCCCGACGATGGCTTCGTTGTCTGCACCCAGTGTGGGTGGCGCAGTCACCTCCAATGCGCGCTCACCGTCAAAGCTCACGGGCGAGCGGATGGTGCGCCACTCGCCACCTTCGGGGTGGGGTGCACTCACCGCCAGCTGCAGGTGCAGGGCCTGGGGGTCTTGCATGGCCTCGCGCGTGTCGTACATCGGGGCGTGGGGCACATCCTGCGCCTGCAGCCGGGTGCACCAGGTGTCGCGTGTCTGCTGGCGGAACAGGCCGCCCAGCAGGTCGATCAAATCTTCCTGGTGGGTGATGCGCGCCTCCCGCGTGGCAAAGCGCGGATCGTCAAACAGGCGCGGCCGCTCGATGGCGTTGGCCAGGCCCTGCCAGAACTTCTCGGGTGAGGACATGTGCAGCGCGATCCACAGGCCATCGGCACATTCGAGCACGTACGACTGCGAGACACTGGGTCGGCTGTACGGGCCCATGACCTCATCTTCCGAAAAGTAGTGCGTGAACGCGTCGAGGTTGAAGTGGCACATGGCTTCCAGCATGGATACCTCCACCTTGCGACCGACACCGGTGCGGCCACGCTCCACCAAAGCACCCAGCACGCCATATGCCGCGTAGAAGCCTGTCATCGCATCGGCCAGCGCCGGCCCCACCACACGGGGGTTGGCCGGGTTCACCAGCAGCTTGAGAAAGCCGCTCGCGGCCTGGGCCACCGTGTCATAGGC
>DATLGV010000488.1:0-5254 GCA_035540275.1 Acidovorax sp.
AGGACCATGTGTGGGTGGATGTGGACTCGCCCTTTGCCGCGCACCAGCTGCAGGTGCAGGTGGCGCGCCACATCTCCACCCGCTACCCGCACCGTGCGGCGTCGCTGGCCCCCATCGCGGCGCTGATGGCGCAGCAGTTTCGCGCGCGGCCCGGCAACTACCTGGCGTTCTTCAGCAGCTACGACTACCTGCAGCAGGCCGCCGCGCTGTTTGCGCAGCAGCACCCCGATGTACCGCACTGGTGCCAGTCGCGCCGCATGCTGGAGGGCGAGCAGCGCGAGTTTCTGGCCCGCTTCACCGAGACCAGCCAGGGCATTGCCTTTGCCGTGCTGGGCGGCGCATTTGCCGAGGGCATCGACCTGCCGGGCAAGCGGCTGATCGGCGCATTTCTGGCCACCCTGGGCCTGCCGCAGGTTAACCCCGTCAACGAGCAGATCCGCGAGCGCATGCAGGTGCTGTTTGGCGCGGGCTACGACTACACCTACCTCTACCCCGGCCTGCAAAAGGTGGTGCAGGCCGCAGGCCGCGTGATCCGCACGCCCAGCGACGAGGGCGTGGTGCACCTGATGGATGACCGATTTGCGCAGGCACAAGTGGGTGCGCTGCTGCCCACATGGTGGCGAGTGGACTGAGCCTAAGCCACAAAAAAAGGCCGGTCACCCAGGGTGACCGGCCTTGCAAAGCCGCCAAGGCGGCACACAGAGAGTCAAGCGTTAGCTCGCCGCAGGCGCTACCACCATCTCCTTGGCCCTGCCGCGCTGGCGGAAGAACACAAAGATCTGCCACAGAACGAACGCTGCGATCAGGCTGATCAGCGTGCCGCTGATGGGGCGGTTGATGAACACCTCGAAGCTGCCGCGCGACAGCAGCATGGAGCGGCGGAAGTTCTCTTCGAGCATGGGGCCCAGGATGAAGCCCAGCATCAGCGGTGACGGGTCCATCTCCAGCCGCATGAACAGGTAGCCCAGCGCACCAAACGCCACCGTGATGAACACGTCGTCCAGGTTGTTGTTGATGCTGTAGGTGCCGATGCAGCAGAAGAACAGAATCGCCGGGAACAGCACGTTGTACGGAATCTTGAACACCGACAGCCAGTAGCGCACCAGAGGCACGTTCAGCACCAGCAGGAAGCAGTTGCCGATCCACATGCTGGCCACCAGACCCCAGAACAGCTCGGGGTGACCGGCGATCATGTTGGGGCCTGGCTGGATGCCCTTGATGATGAACGCGGCCATCATCAGTGCCATCACGGCGTTCTCGGGGATACCGATGCTCATCAGCGGGATGAAGCTGGTGCGTGCAGCCGCTTCGTCCGCCGCAGCCTGGCCGGCCACGCCTTCGATGCAGCCGGTGCCGATTTCATCGCGGTACTTGCTGACCTTCTTGTCCAGCGCGTAGGCGGCAAACTGGGCAATCACGGGGCCGCCACCGGGCAGGATGCCCAGGATGGAGCCCACCACGCTGCCACGCAGCGCGCTGGGGATGATGCGCTTGAACTCGGGCCAGGTGGGCATGAGCTTGATCTTGCCGTTGAAGGGCGAGCGCTCTTCACGCGAGTCGAGGTTCTTGGCGATCTCGGCAATGCCGAAGCAGCCCAGCGCAATGCTCACAATGCCGACACCGTCGGCCAGGAAGGGGGCGTCCCAGGTGAAGCGGGCCAGGCCGCTGTTCACGTCGGTACCGATGGAGCCCAGCAGCACACCCACCAGGCACATGGCCAGGCCATTGAGCAGGCTGCCCGTGGTCACAAAGCTCACGCACACAAAACCTACCAGCATCAGCGCGCAGTAGTCGGCGGGGCCGAACAAAAAGGCCACCTCGCCCAGGCTGGGCGCCAGGAACGCCAGCACCACGATGGCTACCGTGCCCCCGATGAAGCTGGAGAACCCGGCGGTGAACAGGGCCAGCCCCGTTTTCCCTTTCAGCGTCATCGCATACCCGTCGATACACGCCACGATACTGCTGGCGTGCGGGATCTTCATGGTGATGGCGCTCACGCTGTCGCCGTACTGCGCACCGTAGTAGATACCGGCCAGCATGATGAGTGCGCCGGTGGTGTCGATGGAGTAGGTCAGCGGCAGCAGCAGGCTGATGGTGGCCAGCGGGCCCAGGCCAGGCAGCAGGCCCACCAGGGTGCCCACGGTGCAGCCCAGGGCGCAGAACATCAGGTTCTGCAGCGTCAGCGCGTGGCTGAAGCCAAACGCGAGGTTGTTCAAGACTTCCATGGCGGCGACCTCAGTACAGCGGCAGGCTCACGCCCAGCAGCTTTTGGAATGCAAACGCGATGCCGACCAGCACCGCAGCGATCTTCAGGTTGCGCTTCCATGAGTACGACGTACCCGCAAAGCCCGAGCAGAACACCAGAAACACGATGCCCGCGATCATGTTCACAAAGTGGGAAAGCGCCGCAAAGCCGCACAGGCTGCCCAGGATGATGGCGATGTTGCGCACCTGAAAGTCCATGGGCACCGGCGCCACCAGGCGCGCGCGCACCACGGTGATGATCCCGATCACAAACAGCATGCAGCTGACGATGAAAGGGAACATCCCCGGCCCGGCACGGCCAAGCGTCCCCAGCGAATAGCTCATCGACGGCAGGCCAAAGCCCAGCGCCAGAGCCATGAGGGCAAAGCCTCTGAGTAGATTGCGGTTGATCATGAAAAGGTGGTCTCCTGATAGGCTGGACGACCCCGCCCGGCCGTCCAGACGGCGCGCAGGGCTGGGGTATGCTGACGAGCGGACTATCCCCATCGAACCTGATCGCTGGCTGATCTTGGCCATGCGTAATTTCACGTAGAACTCACACCTCCATGCGCCTCCTTCTGGTGGAAGACGACCCCGTGCTCAGCCGCACCATGGCCCAGGGCCTCGAAAACGCGGGCCACCGCGTCGAGCGTGCCCATACCGTGGAAGAGGCCCAGCACTGGTGGGCCGTACAGGCCTTCGACGCCGTGCTGCTGGACCTGAACCTGCCCCACGCCGCCCACGCACGCAGCGGCCTGGGCAGCGGCCTTACCGCACTGCGCAGCGCCCGTGCGCGCGGCGACCGCACCCCCGTGCTGGTGCTCAGCGCCCGCGACAGCACCGAAGAGCGCATCGCCGGGCTGGACGCCGGCGCCGACGACTACCTGGGCAAGCCCTACGAACTCAAAGAGGTCGAAGCCCGCCTGCGCGCCCTGCTGCGGCGCGCCAGCGGCACGGCCGACATCGTCACCGTGGGCCAGCTGGTGCTGGACCGCCAGGCGCGGCGCGTCAGCGTGGCCGGGCAACCGCTGGAGCTGCCCGCGCGCGAGTTCGATCTGCTGTGGGAGCTGATGACCCCGCCCGGCCGCGTGCTGAGCAAGGGCGACCTGTCCTCGCGGCTGTCAGACGGCGGCGAAGTGGTGGGCGAGAACGCGCTGGAGGCCTCGTTCTCGCGCCTGCGGCGCAAGATTGCGGGCAGCGGCGCGGCCATACGCACGCTGCGCGGGCTGGGCTACGTGCTAGAGGACGACGTTGGCCAGTCCTGAGCCCAACCCCACCGCGCTGCGCCAGCAGCCGCCCGCCCTGCGCCAGCGCATAGGCCGTCGCGTGCTGCTGTCGCTGTTGCTGATCTGGGGGCTGGGCAGCACGGTGGTGCTGGGGGTGGGCAACCACTTTGTGGCCGAGGCGTTTGACCGCGCCTTGCTGGACGATGCCCACGCACTGGCCGCCCACGTGCGCGGCGGCCAGGCCGCCGACCGTGCAAGCGCCCCCTTGCAACTGGACCTTACTCCGCGCGAGGTGGGCCTGCTGCGTTTTGACCAGAGCGAAACCGTGTGGTTTGCGGTGTATGCACCCGATGGCAGCTTCATCGCAGGCGACTCGCACCTGGCGCCGGGCGTGGTGGCCCCGGGCGGCAGCCACGCGTTCTCGCAGCTCATGCAGGACGAACGCGAACTGCGGCGCGTCACCTTGCAGATTGCGGGGCCGCCGTCCTTCACCGTCGTCATGGCGCAGACCACGGCCGAGCGCACGCAGCTGCTGCGCAGGTTGCTGGTGTACTCGGGCCTGGCGCAGCTGTGGCTGCTGGTGGTGCTGGGCTCGTGGCTGCTGCGCGGCATCGAGCGCGACCTGCGCCCGCTGGGAACGCTGCAAGATGCGATGGACCGGCGCGACGCCGCCGACCTGCAGCCCCTTCCGCCCACGCTGACGCGGCAGGCCGGCACCAGCGACGTGCAGCGCCTGGGCGTGGCCCTGGACGGCTTGCTGGCACGCGTGCAGCAAAGCCTGCATGCCCAGCGCGAGTTTGCGGGCAACGTGGCGCATGAGCTGCGCACCCCGCTCGCGGGCATCCGCGCCCAGGCCGCCCACGCGCTGGCCCACAGCGACCCGGCCGTCTGGCGCAGCGAAATCGAAGGCATCGCCCAGGCCGAACAGCGCGCCAGCCGCACCGTGGACCAGTTGCTGGCCCTGGCCCGCGCGGCCGAAGGTGGCATCGCCCTGACCTTGCAGCCACTGGCCTTGCACACGCTGGTGCGTGACGTGCTTCTGCGCTACCTGCCCCGCGCCGATGCCCTGGGGGTGGACCTGGGCGCCGAGGGCCTGGACCAGGCCGTGGTGGTGCGGGGCAACACGGCGCTGGTGGAAGGCATCCTGAGTAACCTGCTGGACAACGCCCTGCGCTATGGGCGCGGCACGCCGCCCCGCATCACGGTCTCGCTACGTACCATGCCTGGCTTTGGCGTGCTGCGCGTGACCGACAACGGCCCTGGCGTGGACGCCACGCTGGCGCAGCAGTTGCAGCAGCGCTGGGCGCAGGGTGACCAGGGCCAGCGGCTGGGCCAGGGCGCAGGGCTGGGCCTGGCCATCGTCGCGCGGTATGTGCAGTTGATGGACGGACGGCTGGAACTGGCAGCGGCCGACGATGCAGCCGCTGACGCCAACCCCGGCCTGGCGGTCAGCACAGGGCTGCCCCTGGTCTCCACCGAGCCAGCCCCCTCCGGCGGTGGCACCCGGGCGGACACATGACCCAGGCCCCCGCCTTGCGCGCCTTCCGGACAGCGAGCCCTGATGACGGCCCGTACTGCCCCCCTTTGGACGAATCACCTTGCCCCGCACAATGAAACAGCCGCACCACCGCCTCCGTGTCCTTCTTCCCCTGGCTGCCGCTGCCGCCTGGGTCACGGGCCTGGCGGGCTGCAGCAAGCCCGAAGCCAGCGGCCCCGCGGCAACCAGCTTCCATGCCATCACCGCTGCCTGCACCCGGTTCCTGGCCGACCGGCCACCCCATGTG
>DATLGV010000489.1:0-2881 GCA_035540275.1 Acidovorax sp.
CGACAAGGTGGGCTCCAACGTGACCGATGAGGCCAGTGCGATGGAGGCCATGGGTTTTCACCCGCGGCTGGTGCCCGGCGGGGCGCAGAATTTCAAGGTCACCTACCCGGACGATTTCGCGCTGGCGGCTGCCGTGCTGGCCCAGCGGGCGCACAGCACCACGCTGGAGCGTTTTGGCGGCGAGCGGGGGCAAGTCAACACGGCCCCCGGCAAGAAGACTCTTTTTTAGCCCGCTGCGCAAGGGGCTGCCGGCACCACCGGTCCGCTGCCTGCATTGCGCAGCCAGGGGACCGTCCGACGGCCCCGGCGACTCAACACTCAAACATTCACAAAGGCAACAAGCAGATGAATTTCAGGATTGGAGAAGGCTGGGATGTGCATGCCCTGGTGCCGGGCCGTCGCCTGGTGATTGGCGGGGTGGAGATTGCCCACCCCACGGGCCTGCTGGGCCACTCGGACGCCGACGTGCTGCTGCACGCCATCACCGATGCCTTGTTGGGGGCCGCAGCGCTGGGGGATATTGGCAGCCACTTCCCTGACACCGACGCTGCGTTTCGTGGCGCCGACTCCGGCGTGTTGCTGGCCGAGGCGGCACGGCGGGTGCGCGCCGCGGGCTTTGAGATCGGCAACATCGACAGCACGGTTGTCGCCCAGGCCCCGCGCTTGGCGGCGCACATCCCCGGCATGCGGGCTGCCATCGCCCGTGCGGTGGGCGTGGCCGAGGGCCAGGTCAATGTGAAGGCCAAGACGGCCGAGCGCCTGGGCCCGGTGGGGCAGGGCCTGGCCATGGAGGCGCGGGCCATCGCGATGGTGTACCGGGCATAACCCAGCCTTTTGCGCAGGGCCTTGCAGCGCTCAGCTGCTGCCGCGCTCCACGATGGAAAAGCCGATGTCCACCACGGGCTGGGCGACTGCCTTGCCTTCGGCCCGGTCGGCGATCCACCCGGCTGCCGTCTGCCCCATGCGCGCGCCATCGATGCGCACCGTGGAGAGGGCTGGGCTGACGGTCTCGGCAAAGTCGATGTCGCCAAATCCCATCACGGCCAGTTGCTGGGGCACCGCGATGGCGCGCACCTGCGCTTCGGTGAGTACGCCCAGTGCCAGCATGTCCGAGCTGCAGAACACGGCGTCGATGTCGGGAACGTCGCCTAGCAACGCAGCGAGCCCGGTACGGCCATCTGCGTGGGTGGTGGGCGATTTGCCCAGTCGCACGGCGGGCGGGCGCAGACCCAGGCGCGCGGCGGCGTCGGCAAAGCCCTGAGCGCGCCGCGCGGCACGCTCATCTCCACCGCTCAGCAGCGCCAGCCGTCGCCGTCCCCTGGCGAACAGGTGCTCGCACACGGCGGCGCCCAGCGTTTCATGGCGCAGGCCGACGAGCATGTCGATGGGCGTGTCCGTGAAGTCCCAGGTTTCCACCACCGGAATGCCCGAGGCCTTTAACAATCGCCGTCCCTCGGGTGAATGCATCACCCCGGTGAGTACGATCCCATCGGGCCGCCGGCCCACGATTGCGCGCAGCAGCGCGTCTTCGCGCGAGCGCGCATACCCCACCTGGCCCACCATGACCTGAAACCCGCGCAGTTCCAGCGCATCGGTGAGGGCCTGCACCATTTCTCCGAACAATGGCCCCGTGAGTGTCGGCACCAGGGCCGTCACCACATGGCTGCGCGCCGAGCGCAACCCGCCCGCCACCAGATTGGGCACGTAGCCAAGGGCCGACACGGCTTCCTGAACCCGTTCCCTTGTCCGTTCGGACACCTGCTGCGGCGTGTTGATGGCGCGCGACACGGTAATCATCGATACGCCTGCCCGTTCGGCCACTTCGCGCAGCGTGACCGCCGAGCGGTCGCGGCCGGAGGGTGGGGCCGTATGGGCCGGATCAGGAGATTGCATGGTGGTGGAGTCTAAGAGCAGCTCACAAAACTCTTCTGGCGTCGTTGCCGCGTCTTGTCGTACTGCCCGTACTGCCTGCGAGGCAGCGCCTAGCCAGAACCGCTTCGCTGAGTTTTGTTAGCCGCTCTGAGCGCGCGTGACTTCGCGTCGACGCGGCCCACGCTCTCGCGCAACAACACTACAGTCAAATTCAGATATTTAAGGGTTTTTGCTATGTTGTCTGATGACGTTAACGTTAACATTTGCATAAATCGCAGAAATTTCCACTTTTAGCGCCAAATCTCTGTGACTTGTATGACTTCTCAAGACACCCCATCCACCACCCGCTTTTCATCATGGCCCCCCAAGAACTCAAAACCACCATGGGCTCCGGCCTGCTCTCTTTCCCCATCACCGACTTCGACGAGCAGGGCAACTTCCGCCCCAAGACCTACATCGAGCGCCTGGAGTGGCTGGCCCCCTACGGCGCTAGCGCCCTGTTTGCCGCTGGCGGCACGGGCGAGTACTTCTCGCTGTCGGGCCCCGAGTACAGCGAGGTCATCAAGACGGCGGTGGACACCTGCCGGGGCAAGGTGCCCATCATTGCCGGTGCCGGTGGCCCCACCCGCACGGCCATTGCCCATGCCCAGGAGGCCGAGCGCCTGGGCGCCCACGGCATTCTGTTGCTGCCGCATTACCTGACCGAGGCGGGCCAGGAAGGCCTGATCGAGCATGTGGCCCAGGTTTGCCAAAGCGTGAAGTTCGGCGTGATCGTCTACAACCGCGACCGCACCAAGCTCACGGCCGAGTCCCTGGCCATCCTGGCCGAGCGTTGCCCGAACCTGGTGGGGTTCAAGGATGGGGTGGGCAATATCGAGACCATGTCGTCCATCTATATGAAGCTGGGAGACCGTTTCTCGTACCTGGGCGGTCTGCCCACGGCCGAGGTGTATGCGGCGGCCTACAAGGCGCTGGGCACGCCGGTGTATTCGTCGGCGGTGTTCAACTT
>DATLGV010000490.1:0-3970 GCA_035540275.1 Acidovorax sp.
CACCCACGATGTCCTGCACCAGCAGGGCATTGGCCAGCAATTGAGAGAAGGTGGGCTGGTCAGGCACCGAGGGGTGCTCCAGCCAAGGTCGCACAAGGGCAGAGACCACCACCGCCAGCATCAACGCGACGGCATAAGGCACCACCAGACGTACAAAGCGCCTGGCGATGGCGGTGCCCGCATGATCAAACCGCGCAACACCCTGGGGCGCCAGGCTGGCCGCTGCCAGATACCCCCCGAGCACCAGAAACACCTGCACCGCCATGCGCCCATAGTCATACAGCCAAGCCATGAGGGCTGGGGCCAGAGGCTGGGCGATGTCGGACATCGGGCCGTAGAAGACCAGGTGATGCCACACGATGGTGGCGCAAGCCAGGCCTTTGACCATGTCGATCAAGGGCGTGCGGGATGTGGACGAAGACATGGGTGCGGTGTGAACTCCAACAGGCAGGGCGCCGCCGGACATCGAGATCCCTGCGTGCAAGATCGGGCTGCCGCGTCAAGCGCCAGCGCGGTCCGCACAAGGGACTAGCGTAACAAAACCCGTTATTGTCCTCCGTCAAAGGATTTTTTGCACGTCTGTGGTGCCGCCCGCCGGGCAGCCATCACCTGCCATGGTCCATACGGCCAGTCATGTGGCCGGTTCGGGGCACGACACGGGCCGCGCGGCGCAGGCGCTTCGCACCCTGTGGCCGGGTGAGACGCATCCCTCCGAAGAACCTGTTTGCGGATCTTCCAGGGGGGCACCCGGACGTTCTTCGCGCCTGTTCTCAGTGACACCTTTCACCCCGGATTTCGTCGCCGGCCCGCCGACTCCTCTTCATCGCGGCCGTCGATGGGCCCCTCCTCGCTCTTGAACGAAAGGGCTGCCAGCTCAGCCCCTGCGTTCAATTCAAAAATCCTTGTCTTGCGAACAATTCAGTGCACCAAAACCTACCTGGAGCACCTCGTGAACACCTTCGCCATTCGCATCCGACCCGCCGTGCAAGCAGAACTGGCCGCCGCTTCAGCGGCCGAGCAGCGCGGCGAGTTCTACACCGCCTTCCTGCACCTTGAGAGAGCCCACGTGCTCGGCCAGGCAACCACTGCCGAACATGTACGCGTGCACTGGCGCATGTTCCAGCTTGCGCTGCGCAACCGCCGCCACGGCGAAGCCAGCGGCCAGCTCTGGCGAATGTTGGCGGCCTCCCTCTTCACTGCGCTGGGGTGGGTGCCGGACGGCAATACCGGTGGCTCGGATGTCAGTGGATTCCGGCGCATGACCGTGCCGAAAGACCTGCAGCAAGCCCTCGACGCTGCGCGGGCGTAAAGCCATCCACGCTGGAGAAAACATGCTCAAAAGAATGACCCTCTTGGCCGCGCTGGCAGCGGCCGCACTCATGACCGCCGGTTGCATGGCACCACCCAAGAACCTGGACCTGTCTCTTGCCAAGAAATCCGCCCGTGGCGTCTACCAGGTGGAGCTGGTTCCCCCTGCGCAAGCGCCTGCCATCAACCAGATGCACAGCTGGACGGTGAAGCTGGCCACGGCCGATGGCGCACCTGTTCAGGGCGCCAAGTTCCTGGTCGATGGCGGCATGCCCCAGCACGGTCATGGCCTGCCCACGCAGCCGCGCGTCACCCGGGAAATGGAGTCGGGCACCTACGCACTGGATGGAATGAAATTCAGCATGACAGGCTGGTGGGAGATGAAGCTGTCCATCGATGGTCCCCAGGGAGCCGACAAGGTCACCTTCAACACGGTGGTGCACAACCCCGGTGCGCGGTGAGGTTGCGGATGAACAAGCGTGTCATCCCGGTGGCTGCTGCTGCGGCCGCATTCGCCTTCTCCGTCTTTGCCGCGCAGGAGTGGAGCGCGCCTTTGCGCGACCAGTGGACGGCCCAGGAAGTCGCCACCATCGCGTCCATGCGCCTCAGAATGGCTGGCGAGCGCCCAGCCGATGTGTCCAACGCCTATGAGCAAAAGACCGAGGCGGCTGCGCTGGGGCGCGCGTTGTTCAATGACACGCGGCTCAGCAAGAACGGTCAGGTGTCCTGCGCCAGTTGCCATTCGGCGGCCGGCCAGTTCGAAGACGGCCGTCGGTTCGGCCAAGGTGTGGGCACTGGCCAGCGTCGGACGATGCCGGTCATGGGCTCAGCGCATTCGCCCTTCCTCTTTTGGGATGGCCGCAAGGACAGTGCATGGTCTCAGGCGCTGGGCCCCCTGGAGGACCCTGCGGAGCACGGTGGCAACCGCGTGGCCTTCGTGCAACTCGTGCTCCACCACTACAAGGCCCAGTACCAGGCCGCCTTCGGTCCCGCACCTGTACTCGGCCGGCTCCCGGAGAACGCGTCTCCCCATGGCACCGATGCAGAGCGTGCAGCCTGGGCGGCCTTGCCTGCGGCGACGCGGGACGGAGTGAATCGGGTATTTGCGAACATGGGCAAGGCCATCGCCGCCTACGAGCGCAACATCGGCTATGGAGAGTCGCGCTTCGACCAGTACGCCGAGGCCACTGTCCGCGGCGACGCACGGGGGCAGGAAAGCCTCACACCCCAAGAGGTACGAGGGTTGCGCGCATTCCTCAACCAGGGCCAATGCGTCACCTGCCACAACGGACCTCTGTTGACGGACCATGCCTTCCACAACACCGGCGTGCGGCCGGCGGACCCCAAGAACCCCGACCGCGGACGCATCGACGGGCTGAAGAAGCTGCTGAAGGATGAATTCAACTGTCTTGGGCCGTACAGCGACGCCAAGCCGGAGCAGTGCGGCGAACTTCAGTTTCTCAACACGAACGACGCAGGCCAACTCGGTGCGTTTCGCACACCCAGCCTGCGCAACGTGGCAGCCAGAGCGCCGTACATGCACGCGGGCCAGTTTGCGAACCTGGACCAGGTACTGCAGCACTACGCCACATCGCCCAAGGCGGCGATCGGCCACAGCGAACTGGCGCGGCCTGGCGAGAAGCATGCCGAGCGCCAGGCCATCCGGCTGTCGGCGGCAGACATTCAGGACCTGGCCGCTTTCCTCGGCGCGGTCACCGGCCCGGTCGTTCAGCCCAGGTGATGCCCCAGGCCGCGGGTCTGCGCGCTGAGTGGCCCGGTCATCTGCAGAGTGGACGGCGCCAGGCCGAACATGTTTCGCGCGGTGCGGGAGAGATGTGCGGAGTCCGCAAAACCCGCGGCGTGGGCCGCTGCAGACAGCGTCTGCCCATGCATAAGGAGCGTCCAGACATGCAGCAGCCGGCGCCACAAGAGGTAGGTTCTCAGGGGCATGCCCGTCTCTTGCACAAAGAGATGCCTGAACCGGCCAGGAGACAGGTTGGCAACCCTCGCGACCTCAGGCAGCGTCACGGCCTCGCCCACCCGCTGGCGGAGATACTCCACGGCTGCCAGCACCCGCGGGTCAGAAGGCTCACGAGGTGCGGTGCGCGAAATCTCCTGCACCAGTTGCATGCAGACCGCCTGGACAGCGTCGTAGCTTTGCTCGACCCGCCAGGCGCGCTCCAGATTCTTGACAGCCGCCGCGACGGTCCCGGCGTCGAGCAGTTCGAGCTGGCCCTGCAGCCGGGCAGACAGTGCCTTCCCCGTGAGCGTTTCGGGCTCGATGAAGAGAACGACGCTCATGTCACAGCCATTCACGTCAATGGTGTGGGTCGCTCTGGAGGGCACCAGCGCTGCCGCACAGGACTGCCACTCACCGTGGCGGCCCCACTGAACCCGCAGGCCCGCGGGCGCGCCAATCGCCAGCTGTATCGCGTAGTGCGAATGCGCAGAGATGGACGCACCGCCGCCCCCCTCGCCAATGAAGCCGCACACGCCCGTCCAGGCGACGAAGTCACCTCGATAGCGATGGGCGGCAGGCTTTTCCATGGCGGCGCAGTCTACGCCAGACTTCGCGACGGCTCTTCAGAACGCACCTGTTCGCCCCCTCCCCCCCCCCGCGACGCGGGCTCAGAGCTTGAGGCGGGCGCGGGCGGCCTCGTAT
>DATLGV010000491.1:0-5387 GCA_035540275.1 Acidovorax sp.
AGCCACCAGCGCCCGCGTGTGCTGGCGGTGCGGGCGGGCATGAAGCGCAGGTAGTCGGCCTGCTCCCCCATCTGGGTAATGAGCGCAATGCCCACGGTGAGCGCCGCACCAAACAAGGGCAACTGAAACGTAGCGCCCCGCGCCAATTCACCACCGTAGTGCACCACCCCAGAAAACGCACCAGGATCGCGCATCAGCGCGTACACAAACGGCACCACCAGCATCAGCAGCCACAGTGGCTGCGTCCACACCTGCAGGCGGCTGATGGCCGACACGCCGTGCGTGACCAACGGAATCACCACGATGGCGCAGATGAGGTAGCCCCACGTGGGCGGAATGTCGAGCGCCAGCTCCAGCGCATAGGCCATCACGGCCGCTTCGAGCGCAAAGAAGATGAAGGTAAAGCTAGCGTAGATCAGCGAGGTGAGCGTGGAGCCGATGTAGCCAAAGCCCGCGCCGCGCGTGAGCAAATCCATGTCCACGCCGTAGCGTGCGGCGTACACGCTGATGGGCAGCCCCGCCAGAAAGATGATGAGCCCCGTGGCCGCGATGGCCCAGAAGGCGTTGATGAAGCCGTACTGCACCAGCAGCGTGGCCCCCACGGCTTCAAGGATCAGGAAGGATGCCGCGCCGAACGCCGTGTTGGCCACCCGCCATTCGGACCACCTGCGAAAGCGCTGGGGCGTGTAGCGCAGCGCGTAGTCCTCCATGGTCTCGGTGGCCACCCAGCTGTTGTAGTCGCGCCTGACCTTGACCACCTGCTGGGGCGCCTGCGCGTCGGCATCCGGCCCTGGCACAGGGGCCGAACTGGCGTCGGGCGGGGCAAGGGAGGCGGTGGAGGGAGGCATGGGCCAATGGCGGCGGCAGCCCCTGCAAGTGCAGTTTCCATGCCACGGTTGCCTTCGTATGTGGTGCACCTTCGCCCTCTGGCGTATGGCGGGCACGGGGCTTGCTGCCTATGATGGGCTCGCTTCCACCAGATCACCCGGTACACCATGGAACTCACTCCCAGAGAAAAAGACAAGCTCTTGATCTTCACGGCCGCCCTGCTGGCCGAGCGCCGCAAGGCCCGGGGGCTGAAGCTCAACTACCCCGAGGCGGTGGCCCTGATCAGCGCCGCCGTGATGGAAGGCGCGCGCGACGGCAAGACCGTGGCGCAGCTCATGAGCGAAGGCCGCACCGTGCTCACGCGCGACGATGTGATGGAAGGCATCCCCGAGATGATCCCGGACATCCAGGTCGAGGCCACCTTCCCGGACGGCACCAAGCTCGTCACCGTGCACCAGCCCATCGTCTGACTCCTTTCCCCCTCTTCTCTCCGTGGAGCCCCCATGCGCATCGCCCTCTCGCACCGTTACACAGCCGCTCTTCTTTTCATAGCTGCCAGCGCAATCAGCACAGGCGCCAGCGCCCATACCGGCGCTGAACCCCACATCCACAACAGTTTTCTGAGCGGCTTTGCCCACCCCCTGTTCGGCCTGGACCACCTGGCCGCCATGGTGGCCGTAGGCCTGTGGAGCGCCCTGGCCGCCCGCAGCGCCGGGCGCGACCTGCTGTGGGGCCCCCTGGGCTTTGCGGCCATGCTGCTGGTGGGCGCCGTGCTGGGCCTGCAGGGTGTGGCGCTGCCAGCGGTGGAGCCGATGATTGCCGCGTCACTACTGGTCACGGGGCTGCTGGTCGTGTCGCGCCTGCGCGTGCCTGGCTCGGTGGCGGCGCTGGGTGTGGGCGTGTTTGCCGTCTTCCACGGCGTGGCCCATGGCCATGAGCTGGCAGGCAGCGACAGCGCCTGGTTGACCCTGGCAGGCATGCTGACCGCTACCGTGCTGCTGCACAGCGCAGGCCTGGCCGCAGGCTGGGCGCTGCGCCACCGCCATGTGTGGCTGGCCCGCGCCGCAGGTGCTGGCGTGGCTGCGTTCGGTGGCGCGCTGCTGGCGCAGATGGCCTGAGTCATCCTTCCAAGGAGCTCTCATGATCCCTGGCGAACTTTTTACCGAACCCGGTGAACACCTGCTCAACACCGGCCGCCGCACCCTCACACTGGTGGTGCGCAACACCGGCGACCGGCCCATCCAGGTCGGCTCGCACTACCACTTTGCCGAGACCAACAACGCCCTGGGCTTTGACCGCGCGGCCGCGCGCGGCATGCGGCTGAACATTGCATCCGGCACCGCCGTGCGCTTCGAGCCCGGCCAGGAGCGCACCGTGGAGCTGGTGGACTACGCGGGCGAGCGCCGCGTTTTCGGCTTCCAGGGCCTGACGCAGGGCGCGCTGTAGCAATTTCAAGCCAAATTGGCAGATAGCGCAGGTATTTATTGCCCAAGCAGCTATCAAAAATAGAGTAAACCGTTCTCACGGAGCACCCCACCCATGGCAACCATTGGACGACGCGCCTACGCCGAGATGTTCGGCCCCACCGTGGGCGACCGCGTGCGCCTGGCCGACACCGAACTCCTCCTCGAAGTCGAGGCCGACCACACCCTGCGCGCGGGCAGCTACGGCGAAGAGGTGAAGTTTGGCGGCGGCAAGACCATCCGCGACGGCATGGCGCAGTCGCAGCGCAGCAACGCTCGGGGGGCTGTGGATACCGTGCTGACCAATGCGCTCGTCGTCGATCACACCGGCATCTTCAAGGCCGACATCGGCCTGCGCGCGGGCCGCATCGCCGCCATCGGCAAGGCAGGCAACCCCGACACGCAGCCGGGTGTGGACATCATCATCGGCCCCGGCACCGAGGTCATCAGCTGCGAAGGCAACATCGTCACCGCGGGCGGCATCGACAGCCATATCCACTTCATCTGCCCGCAGCAGGTGGAAGAAGCCCTGGCCAGCGGCGTGACCACCATGCTGGGCGGCGGCACCGGCCCCGCCACGGGCACGCTGGCCACCACCTGCACGTCCGGCCCGTTCAACATGGAACGCATGCTGCAGGCGGCCGATGCCTTCCCCATGAACCTGGGCTTCCTCGGCAAGGGCAACGCCAGCCTGCCCGATGGGCTGCACGAGCAGATCAACGCAGGCGCCATCGGCCTCAAGCTGCACGAAGACTGGGGCACCACGCCCTCGGCCATCAGCAACTGCCTGGATGTGGCGGAAGAGACGGACACGCAGGTCGCCATCCACTCTGACACGCTCAATGAATCAGGCTTTGTAGAGAACACCATTGCCGCCGTGGCCGGGCGCGGCATCTGCGCCTTCCACACCGAAGGCGCGGGCGGCGGGCACGCGCCCGACATCCTGCGCGTGGTGGGTGAGGACAACTTTTTGCCATCGTCCACCAACCCCACCATGCCCTACACGCACAACACGCTGGACGAGCATGTGGACATGCTCATGGTGTGCCATCACCTCGACGCCAGCATTGCCGAGGACCTGGCCTTTGCCGAAAGCCGCATCCGCAAGGAGACCATCGCGGCCGAAGACATCCTGCACGACCTGGGCGCCATCAGCATGATGTCGAGCGACAGCCAGGCCATGGGCCGCGTGGGCGAGGTCATCCTGCGCACCTGGCAGACCGCGCACAAGATGAAGGTGCAGCGCGGCTGGCTGGCCCCCACCGCCGGACGCGATGAGCTGGCCGAAATCCTGCAGCGCAACGACAACTTCCGCATCAAGCGCTACGTGGCCAAGTACACGATCAACCCCGCCATTGCGCACGGCATTGCCCACGAGGTGGGTTCGCTCGAAGTCGGCAAGTGGGCCGACATCGTGATCTGGAAGCCCGCGTTCTTCGGCGTGAAGCCTGCGCTCATCTTGAAGGGCGGCTTGATCGCCATGGCCGCCATGGGCGACCCCAACGCCTCCATCCCCACACCGCAGCCCGTGCACTACCGCCCCATGTTCGGCGCGTTTGGCGGGGCCATTGCCAAGACCTCGCTCACCTTTGTGTCGCAGGCGGGCCTGAATGCGGGCATCGGGGAACGCTTCGGCCTGCGCAAGACCTTGAGCGCCGTGCGCAACATCCGCGGCGTGCGCAAGCAGCACATGGTGCACAACAGCTACACCCCCAAGATGGAAGTGGACGCGCAGACCTACACCGTGCGCGCCGACGGCCAGCTGCTCACCTGCGAGCCCGCCACCGTGCTGCCCATGGCGCAGCGGTACTTTCTGTTCTGACGCGCCCGTGCGACCCACACCACACCCACGATGCTGCACACGGAAACGGGCACCCAGCCCTTCTTTGAACCCGCGCACCAGCTCTACCTGCGCCATGGCTTTACCGACGGTGCGACCGTGCACCGTTCGGCAGCTACCGGATAGACCCCACAGCCGGTACATGGGCCGCGCGTTGTAGAGCCGCCGCGCATCACCCTCGGGCCAAGGCCACAATGTCGACCTCGCCCTTCCAGCACCGTACTCCCCTCCTGCCATGATCCAGGTCTCCAAACTTCTGCCCCAAGGCCAAGGCCTCGCCCCCGTGCTGCTCAAGCGCGCCACCACCGTCGAACTGGACTGGGACGTGCGCCAGAAAAGCCGCTTTGCGGCCACCGACTCGGCCGGGCGAGAACTCGGCATCTTCCTGCCCCGCGGCACGCTGGTGCGCGGCGGCGACGTGCTGGTGGCCGAAGACGGCTCGCTGGTGCGCGTGGTGGCCGCGCCGCAGCCCGTGCTGGTCATCACCCACTGCACCCACCACGGCACGCCGTTCGACCTGACCCGCGCCGCCTACCACCTGGGCAACCGCCACGTGCCCATCGAGCTGCAGCCCGACCACCTCAAGATCGAACCCGACCATGTGCTGGCCGACATGCTGCGCGCCATGCACCTGATCGTGACCGAGCAGAACCTGGCGTTTGAGCCCGAAGGCGGCGCTTATGCAGCGGGGCATGGTGGTGGACACAGCCATGGGGGACATGGACATGGCGACCATCATCACCACGGTCATGACCACGCACACGATCATGGGCATGGCCACGATCACAGCCATGCAGCCGCCCCCGCAGCAACCCCAGCCCGTGGGCGCACCGTTTCCATCCCCGTGGTGGCCCAGGGGCATGTACACGGCCCCCACTGCAACCACGACCACTGACGCTCCGCTCCATGCGCCTGGACCGCCCCGCGCCTCTGCCCGCCGCCAGCTTCTTGCAGCTGATGTGGCTGGCCTCACCCGCGCTGCCCGTGGGCGGGTTCTCGTACTCCGAAGGGTTGGAAAGCGCTATTGAAAACGCGGGCCTCGCCAGCGAAGCCGCCGTGGGCGACTGGCTGCTGGACCAGCTGCACATCACCCAGGCCCGCGGCGACATGGCCCTCATCGCCAAGGCCGTAGGCGCTTGGCGCAGGGGCGACCTGGAGCATGTAAAAGAACTCAACGACTGGGTGCTGCACACGCGCGAGACCAGCGAGCTGCGCCTGCAGACCGAACAGATGGGCCGGTCCATGGCCGAATGGCT
>DATLGV010000492.1:0-2205 GCA_035540275.1 Acidovorax sp.
TGTGGGCGCTGCTGCACTTCACGCGGCTGGTCAACGTGATGAAAAAGGCTGCCAAGCGCCCCATCGGCTACGTGGGCAGCGCCGTGATGCTCAACGCACGGTTGGCCGAAGGGGTCAACCTGATGCATGTGGTGGCCATGACGCAGGCGCTGGGCGAGTTGCTGTCGGCCGAAGGTGCCGACCCGGAGATCTACCGCTGGACCGACGGCACCCGCTCGCACGTGACCTGTGAATTTCGCCGGGGCAAGCTGGTGAAGTGGACGCTGGAGCGCCCCCCGGCGGACGCTGACACCCCTGCCCAAGGTGGATGAGCCCCCGCCTTGGTCGGGCGGGTTTGCTGCACTGCACTCCAGGGGCGGCGGTTCCCGGCGGGCTGGGGGCCCGTAAAATCCCGGTTTTGCGACCCACAGCAACCAAAGGACACCCATGAGCCCCGTAGTTCCCTCGATGGCCGACCGTGACGGCAAGATCTGGATGGACGGCCAGATGGTCGATTGGCGCGACGCCAAGATCCACGTGCTGACCCACACCCTGCACTATGGCTGCGGCGCCTTCGAAGGCGTGCGCGCCTACAACACGGCCAACGGCACGGCGATCTTCCGCCTGGAAGAGCACACCGACCGCCTCTTCAACAGCGCCAAGATCCTGCGCATGAAGATCCCGTTCACCAAGGAAGAAGTGAACGAGGCCCAGAAGGCCGTGGTGCGCGAAAACAAGCTCGAATCCTGCTATCTGCGCCCATTGACCTGGATCGGCTCGCAAAAGCTGGGCGTGTCCCCCAAGGGCAACCAGATCCACCTGATGGTGGCAGCCTGGGCCTGGGGCGCCTACCTGGGCGAAGAGGGCATGAAGCGCGGCATCCGCGTCAAGACCAGCAGCTACACGCGCCACCACGTCAACATCACCATGACGCAGGCCAAGGCGGTGAGCAACTACACCAACTCCATCCTGGCCAACATGGAAGCGCTGGACGACGGGTATGACGAAGCCCTGCTGCTGGACAGCTCCGGCTTCGTGTCCGAAGGTGCGGGCGAGAACATCTTTGTCATCAAGAACGGCGTGATCTACACGCCCGACCTGTCGGCCGGTGCCCTGAACGGCATCACGCGCAACACCGTGTTTCACATCGCCAAGGACCTGGGCCTGGAGATCGTGCAAAAGCGCATCACGCGCGACGAGGTGTACATCGCCGACGAAGCCTTCTTCACCGGCACGGCCGCGGAAGTGACGCCCATCCGCGAACTCGACCGCATCGAGATCGGTGCCGGTTCGCGCGGCCCGATCACCGAAAAAATCCAGAGCGCCTTCTTCGACATCGTGAACGGCCGCAATCCCCAATACGCCCACTGGCTGAGCAAGGTCTGAAGAACATGTCGCAAGCTACCGTAGAACTCCTGGCCAAAGACCTGAACGCCCAGGGCGGCGTCTTCTGCCCCAGCCCCAAGGCCGACATGAAGCTGTGGAACAGCCACCCCAAGGTGTATCTGGACGTGGCCCGCACGGGTGAAGCCAAGTGCCCGTACTGCGGCACGGTGTACCGGCTGAAGGCCGGAGAGCATGTGCACGCCGGCCACTGACCGGTTGATGGGTTGATGCCAGTTGCAACCGGCGGCGCATCGGCGCCGCCCACGTTGACCGTGGCGGTGCTGACCTTCAACGAGGCGCACCGCATCGAAGCCTGCCTGCAAAGCGCCGCATTCGCTGACCAGTTGCTGGTGGTGGACAGCGGCAGCACGGACGACACCGTGGCGATCGCCCAGCGCCTGGGCGCGGAAGTCCACAGCCACCCCGACTGGCAGGGCTTTGCCGTGCAGCGCAACCGGCTGCTGGCCCATGCGCGGGGTGACTACATCTTCTTTCTGGATGCCGACGAGGTGATGACACCCGCGTTTGCGCAGGAGCTGCAGGCCATCGTGCGCTCTGGCGCGCAGGCCGTGTGGACCATCCGCTGGCGCATGGTGGCCTACGGGCACGAACTCAAGTACTTTCGCTCGCAATCGCAGATCGAGCGCCTGTTCGTGCGCGCCATGGTCCGCGAGTTCACGGGCGTGGTGCACGAGCAGGCCGAGCTGTTGCCACTGCCGGGCGGTGGCGCCGTGCCGCGCCGCCTGATCGAAGCGCGGCTGCTGCATTACTCGCGCACCACGGTGCGCGGCAGCCTGGAAAAGCTCACGCAGTACGCGATGCTGGGCGCTGCCAAGCGCG
>DATLGV010000493.1:0-2878 GCA_035540275.1 Acidovorax sp.
CGGCTGGGCACTTTGCGGCGACTTCGCTCTGGCGGCAGCATCAATGAAGCTGCGCACAGGGTACGCAGCCATCGGCTTGTCCCCTGACATGGGCGCATCCCACTTCATCAACCGACGCATCGGCTCGCTGCGCGCGCGCCAGCTTCTCATGCTCAGTGACCCCATCGACGCTCGCCGATGCCTCGACTTCGGCTTGGTGGACGAAGTCGTGCCTGACGCCGAGTTGGGCGCTCGCGCCCAAACCCTGTGCGAACGACTGGCCCGTGCGCCCACCGCCTCGATGGCTGGCATCAAGCAACTGTGCGAAGGCGCCGCGCGACGCAACCTGCACGAGCAAATGGCGCTCGAGAGGTCTCTGATTGAAGCTCGCGCCCGAAGTAGCGATGCAAGTGAAGGCGTGCAGGCCTTTCTGGAAAAGCGCGCCCCACGTTTCAGCGGGCGTTGAACAGCGTTCTCATCCATGAATTTCACACCCAACCCAGAACACGAAACCATCCGCGAAGCGATCGGCAAAATCTGCGCCCGCTTCGACGACAGCTACTGGCTCGAACGCGACAAGGTTGGCGGCTTTCCGCACGAGCTGCACCGCGCCCTGGCCGACGGCGGCTGGCTCGGTGTTTGCCTGCCGCAGGAATATGGCGGCGGCGGCCTGGGCATCAGTGAAGCGACCGTGATGATGCAGGCCATCTCGCAGTCGGGTGCCGGACTGTCTGGCGCATCGGCCGTGCACATGAATATTTTCGGTTTGCAGCCCGTGGCCGTGTTTGGCAACGAGGAGCAAAAACGCCGCATGCTGCCTCCGCTGATCCAGGGCAAGGAGAAAGCCTGCTTCGCCGTCACCGAACCCAACACCGGCCTGAACACCACCCGCCTGAAAACCCGTGCCGAGCGGGTTGGCGACCACTATGTGCTGTCCGGCCAAAAGGTCTGGATATCGACCGCCCAGGTGGCCGAGAAGATGCTCATTCTGGCGCGCACCACGCCGATCGAGGACTGCAAGAAACCGACCTTCGGCCTGAGCCTGTTCTACACCGACCTCGACCGCCGTTTTGTCGAGGTGCGCGAAATCGAAAAGATGGGGCGCAAGGCGGTCGACTCGAACGAACTCTTCATCGACTGCCTGCGGGTGCCGGTGGAGGACCGCATCGGCGAAGAGGGCCGCGGCTTTGAGTACATCCTGCATGGCATGAACCCGGAGCGGGTGCTGATCGCGGGCGAGGCGATCGGCCTGGGTCGGGCGGCGCTGCAGGTGGCCGTCAACTACGCCCGCGAGCGCGTGGTCTTCGACAGGCCTATCGGGCAGAACCAGTCGATCCAGCATCCGCTGGCGCAATCATGGATGGAGCTGGAAGCCGCCGAAATGATGGCGATGCGCGCGGCCTGGAAATACGACAACGGCCTGCCCTGCGGCGCCGATGCCAATGCCGCCAAGTACATGGCGGCCGAGGCTGGTTTCAACGCCTGCCAGCGCGCCATGGCCACGCTGGGTGGCTATGGCTACGCCAAGGAATACCACGTCGAACGCTACCTGCGCGAGATGATGATTCCGCGCATCGCGCCGATCAGCCCGCAACTCATCCTGTGCTTCATCGCCGAGAAGGTGCTGGGGCTGCCCAAATCCTATTGACATTCACGACCAGCAACCACCCCATCATGACCACCACCCACAACAGCGAACGCGCTGAACAACTGACCATGCTGCGCGAAAGCGCGCTCAGTTTCGTCACCAAAGAATCACCACTCAACCGCGCCCGCGCCCTGCGCCAGCAGATGCCGGGCTACGACCGCCGCTTCTGGGGCGCCCTGGCCGAACAGGGTTGGACCGGGCTGCTGGTGCCCGAACAACTGGGCGGATACGCGCAAGGCTTCACTGAGATGGGCGAGGTCGTCGCCGCGCTCGCCACGCAGGTCGCGCCGGAACCGGTGGTGCCGGTGCTGGTGTTTGCCGGTCGGCTGCTGGCCCATGCGGGTGCCAACGAGCTCTCAACACGTCTGCTGACCGAGCTCGCCGAGGGTCGCACCCTGCCCGCTGTGGCCTGGCAGGAAGACGTCACCGGCACGAAAGACCGGCCGGGCCAGGCGGCGACCAGGCTGGAGCGCCAGGTCGACGCCCTGCTGCTCAATGGCTGCAAGCGCCATGTGCGCCCCGGCGCCGGGGCCGACGGCTACATCGTCAGCGCCACCGGCCCCCAAGGTCTGGCCCTGGTGTGGGTGCAGGCCGATGCGGCCGGCCTGACCCTGTCGAGCCAGTCGCTGGCCGACGGCAGCTATGCGGCACAGATCGACTTGAACAGCGTTCGCCTGCCCGCCAGCCACCTGCTGGCCGAAGGGGCCGCCGCCGAGGCCGCGCTGACCCGCGCCTACGATGAAACCCTGGTATTGACCAGTGTTGAACTGCTGGCCCTGGCGCGCGGCATGCTGTCCATGACGCAAGACTACCTGCGCACGCGGATCCAGTTCGGCAAGCCGATCGGCAGCTTCCAGTCGCTGCAGCACCGCGCCGTCGACCTGTTGATTCAGCAGGAACTGACCGCCAGCGTGGTGACCCAGGCCCTGGCCCTGCTCGATGACCCGGACGGCGACGCCAGCGCCCGCTCGGCCATGGCCAGCCGCGTCAAGTCGCGCGCGTCGGACGCCGGCTTGCAAGTGGCGCGCGAAGCGGTGCAACTGCACGGCGCCATTGGCGTCACTGATGAAAACGACATCGGTCTGTACCTGCAGCGTGCCCTGGTGCTGTCCGCCTGGCTGGGCAATGGCACCCAGCAGCGCCGCCGCTACGCCAACCTCACCCAAAACGCCACCGCGCAGGAGCACGCATGAACACCACCGCCTCCAGGGCCACCGACTGGAATGCACTCGACAACGCCAGCTTCCGCGC
>DATLGV010000494.1:0-2021 GCA_035540275.1 Acidovorax sp.
CCTGCTGGCACTGCGCGACACCCGCATCACCCAAGATGGTGTGGTGGTCATCAAGGCCCAGCAATACCGCAGTCAGGAGTTGAACCGCGCCGACGCCCTGGAGCGCCTGAACGCGCTGGTCAACAGCGTGGCCGTGCCGCCCCGCGTGCGCAGGGCCACCAAACCCACCTATGGCTCGCAACAGCGGCGCCTGCAAAGCAAGACGCAGCGGGGCGAGACCAAGGCGCTGCGCGGCCGGGTGCGCGACGGGTCCTGAGGCTTGCGCGTCGGGAGGGACATGCAGGTGTTGCCCACCGTACGCCATCGGCCTGTCAATCTTTGATTGACATCATCCGTAGAACAATCTGTCTGCCCTGCAGGGCTTGGTATCGCAGGCTATCAGTCCTACATTCATGGCATCCCTTGTTGGAGTTGTCATGTCTGCCTCTGCCCAAGCCCCCGTTCCAGTTTCTGCTGCAATTCCCGCCCTGTTTGTGTCGCACGGCGCGCCCTTGTTTGCGCTGGATGCGGGCACTACGGGCCCGGCGCTGACGCAATGGGGCCAGAGCCTGAAGTCGCAGTACCCCGGGCTGCGGGGCGTGGTGGTCATGTCGCCGCACTGGATGGCCCGCTCGGTGCAGGTGATGACCGGGCCGCAGCCCGCCACCTGGCACGACTTTGGCGGGTTTCCGCCCGCGCTGTACCAGCTGCAATACCCCGCCCCCGGCTCGCCCGCGCTGGCGCAGGAGGTGTTGGGCCTGCTGCAGGCCGCTGGCGTGGCCGCCCAAGGTGACGCCGCACGCCCCTTTGACCATGGCGCCTGGGTGCCGCTGATGCATTTGTTCCCGCAGGCCGACGTGCCCGTGGTGCAGGTGGCCTTGCCCGTGGGCGCTGGTCCGGCCGAGGTGTATGCGCTGGGCGCTGCCTTGCGCAGCCTGCGCAGCCAGGGCGTGCTGGTGGTGGGGTCGGGCAGCATGACGCACAACCTGGCCGAGTTTTTTGGCGGCGAGCGCGCGCCCGCACCCTATGTGCTGGAGTTCAGCCGCTGGATCGAGGACGCGCTGGCCCGTGGCGATATGGCGGCGCTGCTCAACTACCGCAGCCAGGCCCCCCATGCCCACCGCGCGCACCCCACCGAGGACCACTTTTTGCCCATCTTCTTTGCACTGGGTGCAGCGGGCGACGACCTGCACGCAAACTACTTGAGCCGCGAGGTGATGTACAGCATGCTGTCGATGGACGCTTTTGCGCTGGAGCCGGTGCACTGACATTGAACTCCTGATATTTCAACCGTTTTTGGCTCTCAACCGTTCGAGGTCACATCTATGCTTACCTTGCCGCTCACATTTTTGCAGCGCCCCGCAGCTGCCACCACACCCCGCCCCTGGCTGCTGGTGCTGATGCATGGCGTGGGCAGCAACGAGCAGGACCTGTTCAGCCTGGCGCCGCAGATCCCGGACCGGTTCCATGTGCTGAGCCTGCGGGCGCCGTTTCGCATGGGGCCGGGCTCGCATGCATGGTTTGATTTTTCCATCGAGCCCAATGGCGAGCGCACCATCAACGAAGAGCAGGAGGCGCAAAGCCGTGCCTTGGTGGCCCAGGCGGTCGAGTCTGCCGCCGAACAACTCGGCATTCCGCCCGAACGGGTGGTGGTGGGCGGCTTCAGTCAGGGCGGCATCATGGCGCTGTCGCTGCTGCTGACCCGGCCCGCCCTGATGCACGCCGGCCTGGTGTGGCACAGCCGTCTGCTGCCCCAGGTGGTGCCGCTCACTGCCCCAGCCGATGCACTGCGCGGCAAGCAGCTGTGGCTGAGCCACGGTACCCACGACAACGTGATCCCTGTCGCCAACGCCCAGGCCATCGCCCACCACATGGCACCGCTGCCGGTGACGGTGACCTACCGCGAGTTCCCCAGCGCCCACGAGATTCGCCCGTCCGAGCTGGCTGCCACCGTGGCCTGGCTGGAGTCGCTGTCCACCACACCGACAGCGTTTTAAGCAGGGCATTTGCGCGGGCTGGCCTGGGGCGGGGGCTACATCGCG
>DATLGV010000495.1:0-10586 GCA_035540275.1 Acidovorax sp.
GCAGCGAGTGTGCGTTGTACAGGTTCAGGTGCGGCCCGGCCACAAAGCCCAGCGGCCCGGCGGGTGCACGCGAGAGGCAGCTCACGGCCCCCATGTCGTTGGCCTCGACCAGGAACTCGCCATTGCCCGTGATCTTGTGCATCACCCCCACGTCGGCGCTGGACTCGATGAGCACCTGGCTGGACAGCACTGCCTGCTTGCCCGCGTCCCGCAGCATGCGCGCCAGCGCCAGCCAGTCAGCCAGGCGCAGTTCGTGGCGGCGCGAGCACACCGTCTCGCCCAGGTACACCACATCCACGGGCGTGGCGGCCATGGCCTCGTAGAACGCGAACACGGTGTCGCGGGGCCAGTAGTACAGCAGCGGGCCGAGAGAGAGTTTCATGGGGCGGTCTCAAGGGGTTTTGTCGTTGTGGAGAAGCACTACTTCCAGGGGCGGTGGTAGGCGCCCAGCGTGTGCTGCTGGCCCTCTGCCACCTGGTCCAGGCTGGCCATCCAGCGCGTCTTGGGGGCATAGCGGTGGGGGTAAGCCAGGCACTGGTCCATGGCCTCGCGCCAGACCTGGGTGACCTGCGCCACATAGGCGGGGCTGCGCTGGCGGCCTTCGATCTTGATCGCGCGCACGCCCATCTTGAGCAGCTGGGGCAAAAGCTCCAGCGTGTTCAGGCTGGTGGGCTCTTCGATGGCGTAGTAGTTCTCGTCGTCCCCCACGTCGAAACGGCCCTTGCACAGCGTGGGGTAGCCCGCGTTCTCGCCGGGCGCATAGCGGTCGATGAGCACACCGTTCAGGCGCGACTCGCGGCCCTGCGGCGTCTCCACCCAACGCACGGCTTTCGGGGGCGAGCACACGCCGTGCGTGTTGGGCGATTCGCCGGTCACGTACGACGACAGCGCGCAGCGCCCCTCGACCATCACGCACAGGCTGCCAAAGCCAAACACCTCGATCTCGACCGGCGTGCGGTCGATGACCTGGCGCACCTGCTCCATCGACAGCACGCGTGGCAGCACCGCGCGCACGATGCCGAACTGCTCGCGGTAGAAGTTGATGGCCTCGTAGTGGGTGGCCGAGCCCTGCACCGACAGGTGCAGCCGCAGCCGGGGGTGGCGCTGCACCGCATACGCCATCAGGCCGGGGTCGGCCAGGATGACCGCGTCCACGCCCAGGTCCACGGCCTTGTCCAGCGCGCTGTGCCACGGGCCGGGGTTGCCGGCCTGCGGGTAGGTGTTCAGCGCCATGAAAACCTTGCAGCCACGCGCGTGCGCATAGCCGATGCCCTGCGCAATAGCCGCCTCGTCAAAGTTGAGGCCCGCAAAATTGCGCGCGTTGGTGGCATCGCGCAGGCCGAGGTAGACGCAGTTGGCGCCGTTGTCCACGGCCGCTTTCAGGGCCGGGAGGCTGCCGGCGGGGCAGACCAGCTCCAGAGCGGGGGTTGCAGCCGCCTCCGGCAACGCGGCCGCCATCGATTTCAGGGGTTCCATCACAAGCATTCAAACGCTGGCCCCGGTGGGGAGCCTCAGCACAGGGCGCCACCATACGGGGGCTGCGCGGCGCATCGGCTGATCTTCATCAACGGCGGTGCACAATGCTGGAGCAAAGCAGTCGGGTTTTGATGTGCTCCGGACTTCCCGGCGCACCACAGTGCCACCCGGCCTTGACTTGCATCCAGTGCCCCGCGTGGGACATTCATTTCATCAAGACGCCGAGAAGCGCTGCCCTGCCGTGAACAAGAACCTGTGGTTGCTGGCCCTGTGCCAAGGCCTTTTCCTGACCAACAACGTCGTCTTCATCGCCATCAACGGGCTGGTGGGCCTGCAATTGGCGCCTTTCGGCTGGATGGCCACGCTGCCGGTGATGGGCTATGTGGTGGGCGGTGCGCTGTCCACGCCCCTGGTGGCCCACACCCAGGCGCGCTGGGGGCGCAAGGTGTCGTTCCAGATCGGGCTGTCCGTGGCCGTGGCGTCGGCCGCGCTGTGTGCCTGGGCGGCCTTCAGCGCCAGCTTCTGGCTGCTGTGCACGGCCACGGTGGTGGCGGGTTACTACAGCGCCAATGGCGGCCTGTACCGTTTTGCGGCGGCCGAGCTGGCGGCCCCGGACTACCGCGAGAAGGCCGTGTCGCTGGTGCTGGCCGGTGGCCTGCTGGGCGCCGTGGCGGGCCCCAACCTGGCCAGCGCCACGCGCACGCTGTTCCCGGTGCCGTTTGCGGGCGCCTACATCGCGCTGATGGGCGTGGCGCTGTTGTCCATGCTGTGCATGGCAGCGATCCGCTTCGAGGCACAGCCCGTGGTGCGCAATGCGGCGGGGCAACGCGAGCAGGGGCGCCCCCTGTCTGTGCTGATGCGCCAGCCCGCGTTCATCGTGGCCATTGTGGGGGCCGCGCTGGGTTATGGCGTGATGAACCTGCTGATGGCCGCCACGCCGCTGGCCATGCAGGTGTGCGGCTTTGACTTTGATGCCTCGGCGCTGGTGCTGGAGTGGCATGTGATCGGCATGTTCGCCCCCGGTTTTGTGACCGGCCACCTCATCAAGCGCTTTGGCGTGTTGCCCGTCATGGGCACGGGCGTGTTGCTCAACCTGGCGTGCGTGGCGGTGGCGCTGATGGGCGTGGAGCTGCACCACTTCGGCATTGCGCTGTTCTTGCTGGGCGTGGGTTGGAACTTCCTGTTCACCGGCTCCACCACACTGGCCATGACGGCCTACCGGCCGGAGGAAAAGGACCGCGCGCAGGCGGCCATCAACTTCTGCGTGTACGCCACGCTGGCGCTGAGCGCGTTCTCGTCGGGCGTGCTGGTCACCACACAGGGCTGGACTTTGCTGAACGCCGGTTCGCTGGTGCCGATTGTGGTGACGGGGCTGGCGCTGGCCTGGCTGGGCCTGCAGCGCCAGCGTGTTTCAAGCGGTGCCTGAAGCGCGGTCTCCCACAGCACCTTCGGCCTGCGCCGTGGTGCGCAGCCACTGTGCAAAGGCCGCGACTGCGGGGTCGTCCAGGCGCCCCGGCGCCACAAACAGGCTGTAGCCCCGCGCACCGCTGTCGTGGTGCGGGTGGGCCAGCACCAGCTCGCCCGATTGCAGTTCGCGCTCCACAAAATACCGCGGCACCAGGCCTAACCCCAAGTCGGCGCGCACCGCCTCCACCAGCATCGAGAACAGATCAAAACGGTGGCCGCCCAGGGCGTGGGCCGGCACGCGCGTGATGCCCGCACGGCCCAGCCAGTCGTCCCACGCACCCAGGCGGGAGCTGAGCTGCAACAGCGGCACGGCGCGGAAGTCGCCGCGCTCCGTCGCGCGCCGGTGGCGCGATTGCGGCGCACACACGGCCACGCAGGCCTCGGGCATCAGGGGCACGGGCGCCACCCCGGGCCAGGCCGCGTCGTCGTACTGCACGGCCACATCGAACGGGATCTCTGCCATGTAGGTCTGCGTGGGGTAGACCTGCAGGTGCAGGCTGCAGCCCTTGTGGGCGGCCAGAAAGGCGGGCAGCCGGGGCAGCAGCCAGCGCTCGGCAAACACGGGCACGCAGCCCACCAGCAGGCGCGCGCCATCGGGCCGCTGGGCCATGGCTTCGAGCGTGTGGTTCTGCAGGCGCAGCAGGTCGCCCGCGATCTGCGCGTGGTAGCGGCGGCCCACGTCGGTGAGGGTGGAGCCACGTGCGCCGCGCTGCACCAGCTGCAGGCCCAACTGCCCCTCCAGCAGGCGCAGCTGCTGGCTCACGGCGCTGTGGGTGAGACAGAGTTCTTCGGCCGCCTTGCTCACGCCGTGGTGGCGCGCCACGGCGTCAAAAACAAGCAGGGCGCGGGTGCTGGGGATGTGTTTGCGCATGTAAGAGCTCGTTGACGACCATTTCATAGTGCCCGTTGCCCCGCAAAGGCGACCGCTGCAAGAAGCCCGCCGCAGCCGGGCTGGTGGCCCGGCGAGGATGGGCGACACAGCAGATGGCGCCTTTGCGGGGCAACCCTTCGGGCAAGGCAACACCAAGCCGCACTCCGCGTTGCGCACCTTGCCCAGGCCCTCGGCATGGGCGGCGGCGCGCGCCTTGATTGCGACTTGGTGGTGCCTTGCGGGCACCATGAAATGGTCGTCAGCGAGCTCTAAGAAAAACTGTCGGCTGGGCAGATTAAAGCAGAGCCCAGGGGCGGGGTTCGGTCCAACAATTGCATGGCAATCCAGCCCGTCCGGGGCGCCTGCTGCCGCGCTGGACGGGCCGCGCTTCCGCTTTTCATTCTGTTTGTGTTTCGCTGACCACCATGACCCTCCCTCTCCGCACCTTCCGTGCCACGGCCCTTGCAGGTGCCATGGCCATTGCCACCGCCGCCTTGCTGCCCGGTGCCGCCCATGCGCAGTTCGGCGCCGTGGCGCCCACGCCCACCACACTGCGTCCGGCCGTGGACAAGGCCTATGGCCAGCTCATGGCCGCGCCCCGGATCCTGCAGCTGCTCGACGCCGTGAAGGCCGACCACGACCGCGCCACCGAAGACCTGCGCATGCTCACCGAGATCGAGGCACCGCCGTTCAAAGAACAAAAGCGCGCCGAGGCCTTCCTGGCCCGGCTCCAGGCCCTGGGCCTGAGCAACGCCGCCATCGATGCCGAAGGCAATGTGGTGGGCGTGCGCAAGGGCACCGGCAACGGCCCCAAGCTGGTCATCTCGGCCCACCTGGACACCGTGTTCCCCTCCGGCACCGACGTGAAGGTGAAGGAGCGCGACGGCAAGCTGTATGCGCCCGGCATCTCGGACAACACGCGCGGCCTGGCCGTTCTGCTGTCGTGGCTCAAGGTGCTGAACGACCAGAAGATCGCTACCGTGGGCGACCTGGTGTTCGTGGGCAATGTGGGCGAGGAAGAGCTGGGCAACCTGCGCGGCATGAAGCATTTGTTCAAGGAGCACCTGGACATCGACGGCATGGTGGCGCTGGAGCCCGCGCCCGACGGCACGGTGCTGGTGCTGGGCACGGGCAGCCACCGCCACGAGGTGACCTTCAAGGGCCCGGGCGGCCACAGCTACGCCGCGTTTGGCGAGGTGCCCAGCGCCATCCACGGCATGGGCCGGGCCATTGCCAAGATCGCGGAGATCCGCACTCCCAAGAGCCCCAAGACCACCTTCACCGTGGGCACGGTGGGCGGCGGCACCTCCGTCAACACCATCGCGCCCGATGCGCGCATAGCGGTGGACATCCGCTCCGACGAGATGGCCCCGCTGCTGGCCACCGAAAAACAGGTGCTGGCGGCCGTGGACAGCGCTGTGACCGAAGAGAACGCGCGCTGGGGCGTGAACACGCTGAGCGCATCGACCAAGCTCATCGGCGACCGGCCCGGTGGCCGCACCGCCGCCGACGCGCTGATCGTGGAGGCCGCCGTGCGCGCCAACACCGCGTTTGGCCGCAAGACGGTACTGGCCGGTGCCAGCACCGATGCGAACGTGCCCATGGCGCTGGGCATCCCCGCGATCGTGATCGGGGGCGGCGGCAAGACGGGCGGGTTCCACGCGCTGTCCGAATGGATCGACCTGACGGATGCCTGGAAGGGGGCCCAGACCTCGCTGGTCACGGTGCTGGGGCTGGTGGGCGTGCAGGGTGTGAGTGCGCCCCTGCTGGAAAAGCGCCCACCCCGCACCAAGTAGTCGGGCCGCACAGGGGCGTACCATGGGCGGGTATGTCCGGGTCGGCGCGCCGCCACCCTTCATCCTTCTGCAGGAGAACACCATGGGTTTGCTCGATTCCGTTCTGGGTGCCGTCATCAACAACGCGTCGCAAGGCGGCAGCGGCGCCGCTGCGGCGGGTGGGGCCGGAGGTGGCTTGGGTGGCCTGCTGGGCCTGGCCGCACAAAACCCGCAACTGGTGCAGGCCGTGATGTCCCTGATCAGCAACGACGGCCCGGTGGGGGGCCTGCCTGGCCTGATGGCCAAGTTCGAGCAAGCGGGGCTGGGCAACGTGATTGCGTCGTGGCTGAGCGCCGGGCCCAACCTGGCGATCTCGGGTGAGCAGCTGTCCCAGGTGCTGGGCAGTGGCCCCCTGTCACAGATCGCGTCGCAACTCGGCGTGGGCCCCGGCGCAGCAGCGGGCCAGTTGGCCCAGGTGCTGCCGGGCCTGGTGGACCAGCTCAGCCCCCAGGGCCAGGCACCCCACGGAGGGTTTGGCAACGCCAATGACCTGCTGGGGATGCTGGGCGGTTTGCTTCAAAAGTAATAGCTCCCAAACCATATTGCACTGGCGCAATCGTCCGTTTTCCCACAAATTGTGGCCAACAAGGCTGGCCTACGACCTCGCAGGCAGTGCGCAGCGCCGCACCAGCCACTGCCGCAGCAGGTCGAACACCGGCTCCGCCAACTCGGGGCTTTCGTTGAACAGCTCGTGGAACAGGGGCTCAAAGCAGTGGGAATGCACCACGGCCTGGGGTGCAGCAGCAGCAAAAGCGCGGCTGCCTGCGGGGTTGACCAGCTTGTCGCTGCCCGCCCACATCAGCAGCGTGGGCACGCTCCAGTGCGCAGCGCGGGCCACGGTGGCGGGGCCGCCGTCGGCAATGAAGCGCGCCAGGCGGGCGCTGATGCGGTCATGGCACAGCGGGTCGGCCAGGTAGGCCGCGACCACGGCGCTGTCGTGCGAGAGGTATTGCGCGTCCAGCCCGTTGCCCACGCGCAGGTTGGGCGCGATGCGCGGCAGCGTGGCCAGCAGCAGCTTTTGCACGGCGCCCAGGCCGGCATCGAGTGCGGGGGAGGACAGCACCAGCGCATCCACCGGCCGCAGGTGCAAGGACACCAACCGCGAGGCCACCAGGCCGCCCATGCTGTGGCCCAGAAGCACCAGGGGCTGCCCCGCCGGCATGCGGGCGCGGGTGGCATCCACCAGGTCCGCCAGGTCGTCGAGCAGCCGCATGTCCGACGTGAGCCCGCCGCGCGGCCCGGCCGATTCGCCATGGCCGTACTGGTCGTAGCCCCGCACCGCAAACCCCCAGTCATTAAGGCGGCGGGCCAGCGCGTCGTAGCGGCCCACATGTTCGCCCAGGCCATGCACCAGCAGCACCGTCCCCCGGCAGGGTTCGCCCTGCGGCAAGGGCCAATCCTGCACGGCCAGGTTCTCGCCATCGCTGGCGGTGAAGGTGGTCAGGGTCGAGGGAATCAGTTCATCAGGGTTCATGTCAGGCGGGACCATCAGGGCATGTGGGGCAGCATACCCGGCAGGGCGGAAAACCCAGCGCAAAAAATGGACAACACGCGCTGGGTGCGCCGTGGGCCGCTCCAAGGCCGATCAACGCCCCAGTCGCCAGGCCTGCGCTGCGGAGGGCCTCAGGCCGTTGCAGCCGCCTGCCGGGCCATGGCCGCCATCACGTGCGCCACGGAGGCGGTGAGGCGCTTGGCATAGGGCACGTGCAAAAACTCGTTGGGGCCGTGCGCGTTGCTCTTGGGGCCCAGCACGCCGCACACCATCATCTGGGCGGTGGGGAAGCCTTCGCTGAGCATGTTCATGAGTGGGATGGTGCCGCCCTGGCCGATGTAGCCGCAGGGCGCGCCAAAGTGCGCCTGCGAGGCCTCGTTGAGCGCCTGCTCGAACCAGGGCGTGGTGGCCGGGGCGTTCCAGCCCGTGGCACCGCCGCCGCCCTGGAAGGTGACCTTGGCCTGGTAGGGCGCGTTGTCTTCCAGCAGCGCCTTCAGGTCCTGCACGGCTTGCGCGGCGTCCACCAGGGGCGGCAGGCGCAGGCTGAGCTTGAAGGCGGTGTAGGGGCGCAGCACATTGCCCGCGTCCTGCAGCGCCGGGAAGCCCTCGGCGCCGGTGACGCTGAGCGTGGGCTCCCAGGTGCGCTTGAGCAGGGCCTGCACCGGGTCGGTGGTGGTGGGCAGTGCGAACACGGTGGAGCCACCGCAGTCGTAATGCGCCCAGGGGAAGCGGCGGTACACCTCTTCGCCCAGGATGGCCGCCGTGGCACGGGCCTGGGCCAGCCGGTCGGCGGGTACTTCGCAATGGAAGCTGGCGGGCAGCAGGCGGCCGGTAGCGCTGTCTTCCAGCCGGTCGAGCACCTGCCGCATGATGCGGAAGGACGAGGGCACCAGGCCCGAGGCATCGCCGGAGTGTATGCCCTCGGTCAGGATCTCGACCTTGAGCGTGCCGCTGGCCATGCCGCGCAGGCTGGTGGTGAGCCACAACTGGTCGTAGTTGCCGGCGCCCGAGTCCAGGCACACCACCAGCGCCACGTTGCCCATGCGGGGCTTCAATGCGTCGATGTAGGGCAGCAGGTCGCGCGAGCCGCTTTCTTCGCAGGTTTCGATCAGGCCCACGATGCGCGGGTGCGGCACGTTCTGGCGCTTGAGTTCCTGCACGGCGGCGATGCTGGCGTACACCGCGTAGCCGTCATCGGCGCCGCCCCGGCCGTAGAGCTTGTCGTCCTCGTACTTGGGCGTCCAGGGGCCCAGGTCGCTGCGCCAGCCGGAGAACTCGGGTTGCTTGTCCAGGTGGCCGTACATGAGCACGGTGTCACCGTCCCCCGCACTCGCCGGCTGGGTGGCGGCGATCTCGAAGAACAGTACCGGGGTGCGGCCTTCCAGGCGCACGATTTCGAGCGTCAGGCCCTCGACCTTTTGCGACTCCACCCAGGCGGCGGCGTTGCGCACCACGGTGTCGAGCAGGCCCAGCTCGGCCCAGTCGGGCGAGAACATGGGCGACTTGGCGGGAATGGCGATGTAGTCGGTGAGCTGGCGAACAATGTCGCTGTCCCAGGCCTGGCTGACACGCTGCAGGGCCAGTTCAGGCTGAAGGACTTGGGAGGGCACGCGGGCATTCATGGTGGGCTCCTGAAGGCGGAAAGTGATCAATCCGCCATTCCAACACAACCCCCCGCCGGGCGCCATCGATCAATACAGAGACTCGGGCAGGGTCTCGGGATGGGCCTGGGCCGCCAGCTGGGCGCTGGGGCGGCGCAGGCCGGTGGCCACCTCGACCCGGTTGCGGCCGTTGTTCTTGGCCTGGTACAGCGCGCGGTCGGCGGCAGCGATCAGCATGTCCCAGCTGTCGCCCGACTCCAGCCGCCCGCCAAACACGCCAATGCTCACCGTGACGGCAATGCCCGGGCCGGGCACGCCGTCGATGGGGCAGCGCGACTCCTCTGCCGCCTTGCACAGCTCGCGCGCCAGTTGTTCGGCCCCGGCCAGCCCCGTGTCGGGCAGCAGCACCAGGAACTCCTCGCCCCCATAGCGGCCCACCAGGTCCTGCGCGCGCACGCGCTGGCGCAGCACGTTGACCACGCTGGTCAGCACGCGGTCGCCCGCCGGGTGGCCGTACCGGTCGTTCACGTCCTTGAAGTGGTCGATGTCCACCATCAGCAGCGCCACGGGCTCGCGCATGCGCTGGGCGCGGGCCACGTCGCGATCGAGTGCGGCGATGAGCGAGCGGCGGTTGGCCACACCCGTGAGCGGGTCCAGCGCGGCCAGCACGCGGTTGTTTTCATCGGCCCGGTCGCGCGACATGAACACAAATCCGACCGAGCTCACGAGCACCACCGAAAAGGTGGCCAGAAAGGTCAGCGTCTGCAGCATGCTGCTTTGCAGGATGCTGGTGGCCTCGGAGTTCGTGCTGAGCGCCACCACGGCGCGACCGCCCAGCACCACGGCTTCCACAGCCAGGCCCGCCACCAGCAGCCATTGGCCGCGCCCCACGGTCACGTGGCGGTGGGACAGCACCACCAGCAGCGCCCACACCGCCTGCAGCCCGATGGACAGCCCCACAAAACTGACCCGCGCCGGAAAGTTGTCAATGAACACCGCCACGAAAGCGAGCACCAGCAGCGGTGGCACCAGCAGCAGCGGCCAGCGCGCCGGGCGCCCCTGGAACTGGTGGATCGCCGCGATCAGGCCCGCGAACACACTGGACAGCAGCAGGTTGCCCAGCATGATCGACAACCCGTCGGGGATCAGGCCGCGCAGCATGATGAGCAGGTGGCCGATGGCGTTGACCAGCAGGGCCGCCGCCCAGCGGCCCAGGCCATCGCGCCGCCGTCCCCAGCCCACCACGGCCATGGAGGCCGCCATCATGAGGGAGCTGGCAATGATCATTGCCAGCATGGTGGGGACGTGGGCGGCCATGGATGCAGGGGGGCAGTAGGGTGGAAAGGAACCAGGCCAGCATAAACCATGGGCTGCAGGCCGCAAACCGCGAGATGACCACCCGGTCCCTGGCGAGGCCCTGTTGCCCTGTTGCGCTATTGCAGCTGGGCAGGCGCCCGGGCGCCGCTGCCGGGCGCATGCTGCCCCTCGCCATCGCCGGTCTGCGCCATGGGCGCGGCCAGGGCCGTGCGCTGGGCGTAGCCCAGGCCACCGTGGGTCGCCGTGCCCTCACCGCGCGAGAGCTTGAACACCTGCACCGCGCCCGCCAGCCGGGTGGCCTGCTCGCGCAGGCTCTGGGCGGCGGCGGCCGATTGCTCCACCAGCGCGGCGTTCTGCTGCGTCATCTGGTCGAGCTGGTTGACGGCGGTGTTGACCTGGCCAATGCCGTCGGACTGCTCGGTCGATGCGGCCGTGATCTCGCCAATGATGGCGCCCACCCGTTGGACCGAGCCCACGATCTCGTCCATGGTGCTGCCCGCGTTCTGCACCAGGCGCGCGCCCGACTC
>DATLGV010000496.1:0-3852 GCA_035540275.1 Acidovorax sp.
CTTCGGCAGCGGCCTGGCCGGCAAGGCCGCTGCCGAAGGGGTCAACCCCACCGAAGAAGACGCCTACTGGCGCGAGACCTACCACCGCGAACCCTACTACGTGGGCGGCCGCACCTACGACCAATACCGCCCTGCGTATGAGCTGGGCTGGTCGTCGGTGGGCCGTTACGAGGGCAACTTTGATGCCATCGAGCCGCGCCTGGCGGACGACTGGCGCGCGCGCCATGGCAGCGACGGCCTGGCCTGGACCGATGTGCGCCCCGCCACCCGGGCCGCGTGGGACCGTGCAGCCAGCCGCCGCGCACAAGCCAACGACCGCGGGATGCAAGCGATCGATACCGAGGATGTGGTGGACGTGCTCAATGACCTGCTGGAATCGGCGCGGGACGGCGAGTATGGCTTCCATGCCTGCGCCGAGCATGCCGATTCGGGCCAGCTCAAGGGCATCTTCCAGCGCCACTCGCGCGAATGTGCCGCTGCGGCGATGGAGTTGGAGCACGAGATCCGCCGCCTGAATGGCGAGCCCGCGCAGGGTGGCACGGTGGCCGGCGCGCTGCACCGGGGCTGGGTGTCGGTGAAGACGGCGCTGTCCACCCGCGACGACAAGGCGGTGCTGGAAGAGTGCGAGCGCGGCGAAGATACCGCTGTGGCCCGCTACCGCAAGGCGCTGAAGGCCACGCTGCCCGCCGATGTACGCGCCCTGGTCGAGCGCCAGGCGCAGGGCGCCCAGCGCAACCACGACGAAGTGCGCGCACTGCGCGACGGGTTCTCCACCCGGCCATGAGCGCGGGCGGTGGTCCCGCCTGCGCACGGCACCTTGGAGGGTGCTGGTGTCGGGCCAGAGGGGGCGCGCATTGAAAAAGGCTGCCAGAGCAAACCTCTGGCAGCCTTTTTTCATGCCGCGTACGGGCGTCGCCACATGGGAGCCCTTATGCCCCGGGGTATCAGGCGCTCATCGTGACCACCACCGGCGCGTGGTCGCTGGGCTGCGGGTTCTTGCGCGGGGCGCGGTCCACCATGCAGGCGGTCACCGCGGGCTTGAGGGTCTCGCTCACCAGGATGTGGTCGATGCGCAGGCCCCGGTTTTTCTGGAAACCCAGCATGCGGTAGTCCCACCACGAGTAGCTCTTTTCAGGCTGCTCGAACATGCGGAACGCATCGGTCAGCCCCAGCGCCAGCAGCGCCTGGAAGTGGTTGCGCTCCTCGGTGGTGTGGTGGATGGTCTCGCGCAGGCCTTCGGGGTCGTACGAGTCGCGGTCTTCCGGCGCCACGTTGAAGTCGCCCACCAGCACCAGGCGCGGGTGGGCGGCCATCTCGGCGCGCACCATGTCCTGCAGGGCCTGCAGCCAGCGCATCTTGTAGGCGAACTTTTCAGAGCCCGGCTCCTGGCCGTTGACGAAGTAGCCGTTGAGCAGGCGCAACGGGCCTGCGGGCGTGTCCAGCGTGGCGGCGATGACCCGGGCCTGCTCGTCGCCAAAGGCGGGGATGTTGCGTACCACGTCGCGCAGCGGGTGGCGGCTCAGGATGGCCACGCCGTTGTAGGTCTTCTGGCCGAAGGCAACGGCTTCGTAGCCCGCCTCTTTCAGCGCGTCGTGCGGAAACTTGTCGTCGGTGAGCTTGAGCTCCTGCAGGCACAGGGCATCGACCGGGTTGGCGGCCAGCCAGGCCAGCACCTGGGGCAGGCGCACCGACAGGGAGTTCACGTTCCAGGTGGCAATTTGCATGGTTTTTGGCCGGTAGCGCCAGTGGATCAAGCGCTAGCAGCTATCAAAATATGAGTGAATGAAAGAGGGGCGTACCGTCAGCCGCGGCGCACGCGGGTCACAAAGCTGAACATCAGCCCGTTGGTGCTGACATGGTGCTCACGGGCGGTTTCTACCCATTCTGGGCCTAGCACGGGGGCATAGGCGTCGCCGTCAAAGTCTTGCGCGATTTCGGTCACCTCCACGCAGTCCGCCAGGGGCAAGGCTTCGGCATAGATCTGTGCGCCGCCGATGATCCACACGGTCTTGCCCGCGTCGCACAGCGCCAGGGCTTCTGCCAGGCTGCCGGCGCGGTGGGCGCCCTCGGCCTGCCAGTCGGCCTGGCGCGTCACCACGATGTTGGTGCGGCCGGGCAGGGGGCGAAAGCGCGGGGGCAGCGAGTCCCAGGTCTTGCGGCCCATGACCACCGGGCAGCCCTGCGTGAGCTGCTTGAAATGCGCCATGTCCTCGGGGATGTGCCAGGGCAGGCGGTTGTCCTTGCCAATGACGCCGTTGGCCGCGCGGGCGTAGATGAGGTGCAGGGGCATGGGGCTCGTTCGGTGCGTGGGAGGTGGAGGAGGATCAGATGTGCAGGAACGCCAATACGCCCACGCCCAGGCCCACGGCGGCCACGCCGTACATGCCGTATTCCAGCCACTTCTTCTTGGTCAGCAGCGCAATGGCGGCCAGGGCAATCGCCACCTGCAGCGCGGTGGTGGCCTGGGCCCAGCGGTGGTGCTGGTGCATCTGGGCTTCGCTTTGCTGGTCGAAGGCGTGGGCATCGGCCTCGAGCTTTTCGGCCACGGCCTTGATCTCGTTCTTTTCCTTTTCGTAGCGGTCGACCTTGGCCTGGTACTTGGCCTTTTCGGTTTCGGCCGAGGTCAGGTCACGCGCCAGCTCGGCCAGGCTCTGTTTGGTGCTTTTGGACTGGAAGTAATTCCACTGGTTGGAGGCTTCGGTCTTCTTGATGGCCGCGTCGTTCTTCATGAGGCCCGCATTGGCCTGCGTGGCGCCGCCCATGTAGGCAAAGATGGCGCCCACCGTGGCCACGATGGCCGTGAACATGGCGATCTTGTTGGTGGACGTGCCCCCGCCATGGTCCGCGCCGTGGTGCGCAGCATCGTGGCCGTGGGTGGCGTGTTCGACCGCATGGTCGTGGGGGCCGTGTACGTGGAATCCGCCGGAAGACATGGATAAAGACTCTTTGTTGGTGGTGAAAGAAAACGGGGCTGTCGCTGCGGGGGCGGGGCGGTGATCAGACCGCCACGGGCGCCTTGATGGCCGGGTGGCACTGGTAGTCCACCACCTCAAAGTCTTCGAATTGGTAGTCGAAGATGCTGTCGGGCTTGCGCTTGATGTTCAGCACAGGATAGGGGTAGGGCGTGCGCGCCAGCTGCGTCTGCACCTGCTCGTGGTGGTTGCTGTAGATGTGGCAGTCGCCGCCCGTCCAGATGAAGTCGCCCACGTCCAAATCGCATTGCTGGGCCACCATGTGGGTCAGCAGCGCGTAGCTGGCGATGTTGAAGGGCACGCCCAGAAAAATGTCGGCGCTGCGCTGGTAGAGCTGGCAGCTCAGCGTGCCACGCCCCCCGGGCTCTTGCGCCGGGGCCACGTAGAACTGGAAGAACGCGTGGCAGGGCATCAGCGCCATCTTGTGCAGCTCGGCCACGTTCCAGGCGCTCACGATGATGCGGCGCGAGTCGGGGTTGGTCTTGAGCGTCTGGATGACGTCGCTGATCTGGTCGATGTGGCCGCCGTCGGGCGTAGGCCAGCTACGCCACTGCACGCCGTACACGGGGCCCAGGTCGCCGTCTTCGCGCGCCCATTCGTCCCAGATGGTCACGCCGCGCTCTTTCAGCCAGTTGTTGTTGCTGGAGCCGGTCAGGAACCACAGCAGCTCCTGGATGATGGACTTGAGGTGCACCTTTTTGGTCGTGACCAGCGGAAAGCCTTCCTTCAGGTCAAACCGCATCTGGTGGCCGAACACGCTCTTGGTGCCCGTGCCGGTGCGGTCCGACTTGTCCACGCCGTGGGTGAACACATGGCGCATGAAGTCTTCGTATTGCGAGCGCACGGGGCGGGCACCAAGAGCGTGTTCGGCCACCAGATG
>DATLGV010000497.1:0-7051 GCA_035540275.1 Acidovorax sp.
CCTGGCGCACGCAAATGACAGTAGCACGGTTTGCCGGCAAATGCACACGCAGGGCTACACGGGCCCACCATCCCTTGCGGCCATAGCCTCGCAGGCTGCATCGGGCATCATCGGCGCATGACTGCCTGGATTGATACCCACTGCCACCTCGATGCGCCCGAGTTCGATGCCGATCGCACCGCAGTCCGCACACAGGCGGCGGCGCAAGGCGTTTGCCATTGCGTGATTCCGGCGGTGGAGCGCAGCAACTGGGACACCGTGCGGGCGCTGGCGCACCAGCATGGGGACAGCTACGCGCTGGGCATTCATCCCCTCTACACAGGGCGCGCCCAGGAGGAGGACCTGCAGCATCTGGCTGGGTCCCTGGAGCAGCACCACGCCGACCCGCGCCTGGTGGCGATTGGCGAGATCGGCCTCGATTACTTTGTACCGGGCCTCGATCCGGTGCGCCAGGAGCGGTTTTACCGTGCGCAGCTGCAGCTGGCCCGGCGGTTTGACCTGCCGGTGATTCTGCATGTGCGCCGCTCTGCCGACAAACTGCTCAAGGGCCTGCGGGAAGTGCCGGTGCGCGGGGGTATCGCCCATGCCTTCAATGGCAGTCTGCAGCAGGCGCAGGCGTTCATTGCGCTGGGCTTCAAGCTGGGATTTGGCGGTGCGGTGACCTATGACCGCGCCCTGCAATTGCGCCGCCTGGCCGCAGAGCTGCCCCTCGAAGCGCTGGTGCTGGAGACCGACGCGCCCGACATCCCGCCCCACTGGCTGTACACCCCGGCCGCCCAGCGCGCCGCCGGGCAGCCCCAGGGCCGCAATGCGCCGGGCGAACTGCCGCGCATCGCCAGCGTGGTGGCGCAATTGCGCCAGCAGCCCTTGCAGCGTCTCGCCGAGGCCACCTGTGCCAACGCGCTGCGGGCGCTACCCCGGCTTGCCGCGCTGCTGGATTGATGCATTTTTGGTGCCCAATGGGCGGACAACCGGAAGGGACCATGGTGCGCTGTTTGGCATGGAATTGCCGCGCTCGCTGCAGCCGCCCCGCGCATGGGCGCGAACACTGCCTGGAGACCGCATGAAACAACGCCTGCAGGACCTGATGCCCACCCCGACGCATTGCGCAGCCACCGCTGGCTGGGCCAGGCGCTGCAGCACCCGCGCCCCGGACGAGCCGCACGCCGCGCCTGGCGCTGCCAGGGGCGTCGCCATGGCCAGTCCCATGGTGCCCGGGTCGGCCGGGCGGTGGCCGGGCAGGCCGATCGGGCAGCAGCCAGAGGTGCCGCAGGTCGCGATGATGCGGTGCGGGTGCTGGCTCCTCCCGGCAGGCATTGTCACAATCACGGCCTTCGCATCAGAGGGGTGGACATGAGTGTGTGGGAGATGCTCGCCAACGTGGTCGGCGGGCTGGGCCTGTTTTTGCTGGGCATGACCATGATGACCGACGGCCTGCGACTGGCGGCGGGCCCGGCGCTGGAGCGCATCTTGGCCGCAGCGACGCGCACGCGGGCGCAGGCTCTGGGGTCGGGGGTGCTGGTCACGTCGCTGGTGCAGTCCTCCAGCGCCGTCACGGTGGCGACCATCGGGTTCGTGAATGCTGGTCTGTTGCCGCTGGGCGCGGCCTTGTGGGTGCTGTTTGGCGCCAATGTGGGCACCACCATGACGGGGTGGATCGTGGCGCTGGTGGGCCTCAAGTTCAAGATCGAAGCGCTGGCCCTGCCGCTGCTGGGCCTGGGGGTGGTGCTGCGGCTTACGGGCGAGGGGCAGCGGCGCGGCGCGCTGGGCACCGCGCTGGCCGGGTTTGGGCTGCTGTTCATGGGCATTGCGATGCTGCAGCAGTCGTTCACCGGCCTGGCGGGCCAGGTCACGCTGCCGCAGGGCGAGGGCGTGCTGGCTGTGGCGGCCCAGGTGGGTGTGGGGGCGGTGATGACGGTACTGATGCAGTCGTCCAGCGCTTCCATGGCCATTGCCCTCACTGCCGCGCAGGAGGGGCTGCTGACGCCGCAGGGGGCTGCGGCCGTCGTCATTGGTTCCAACGTGGGCACCACCGTCACGGCCGTGCTGGCCACGCTGGGGGCCACCTCCAACGCCCGGCGTGCGGCGGCGGCCCATGTGCTGTTCAACGGCATGACCGGGGTGGTGGCGCTGCTGTTGTTGCCCTGGCTGGTGCCCGCCATTGCCGCAGCGCGCGAGGCAGTGGGCCTGCCCGCAGACCCCGCCGCCAAGCTCGCGCTGTTTCACACCCTCTTCAATGTGATGGGGGTGTTGCTGATGTGGCCTCTGTCGGGCGCTCTGGCCCACTGGTTGCAGCAGCGTTTTCGCGCGCGGGAGGAGGATGAGGCGCTGCCACAGCACCTGGACGATACCGTGCTCGCCGTGCCCTCGCTGGCACTCGATGCGCTGGACCTGGAGGTGGCCCGCATGGGCCATGTGGCCGTGCGCCTGGCCCGGTCGGCATCGCAGGGGGCATCGCCGCGGGAGCTGGCCCGCGACCAGTACATCGTGGCACAGCTCGACGCGGCAGCCGATTCGTTCGTGGAGCGCATGAACCGCACCGCCATGTCCCAGCCCACCAGCGAGCGCCTGGCCCGGGTGCTGCGGGTGCAGCGCTACCACCAGTCCACCGCGCAGCGTGCGCTGGACGCAGCCCCGCTGGTGCCCCCTGAGGGCGCTGCAGGGCGCCTGCATACGGTGTTCGTGCAGCAGGCCGACGGGTTGCTGGCGCTGTGCGACCCCCTGGCCGGGGACGAAGGCCTGGCCCTGTTGACGCCCCAGGCCACCGCCATGGAGCTGGCATACCAGGACCTCAAGGCTGCGCTGCTGGCCGCCGGTGCGCAAGGGGCTTTGCGGTTGACGGCCATGGAGGACACGCTGCGCCGCCTGAGTGCGCTGCGGCACGCTGCGCAGCAGGCCGCGAAGGCGCGCACCCACCGGGCGGCAGGCGCAGTCCATGATGGGCGGCCAGCCGACGAAGGTGCGCCTGCCGAGGCAAGCCCGTGAAGCTGGCCTCTGCCGCCCACGCACAGCGCCTGCAGGGGCTGCCGCCCGTGGTGTCGCCCGGCACGGCGGTCCTGGTGCTGGGCAGCTTTCCGGGAGCCGCCTCGCTGCGCGCCTGCCAGTACTACGGTCATCCGCAAAACCACTTCTGGCCCATCCTGCAGGCGCTGTGGCCGCAGCATCCGCTGCCCGCCGGCCCCGAGAGCTATGCACTGCGCTGCCAGTGGTTGCTGGACCGCCGCCTGGGGGTGTGGGATGTGTATGCGAGCTGCGTGCGCCAGGGCAGCCTGGACACCGCCATCCGCGATGCCGTGGTCAACGACTTTGCCTTGCTGCGTGAGCACTGTCCCCGCCTCAGCGCCATCGCCCACAATGGCGCCGAAAGCTTCAAGCATGCCCCTGCGGTGTTGCGCAGCCTGGAGGCCAGCCAGGCCGACGCCAGGGTGCCCGCCATCGAATCCATTAAGCTGCCGTCCACGAGCCCGGCAAATGCCTCCTGGAGTTTCCAGCGTAAATTGGCTGCCTGGGCGGATCTGATGGCCCGGCACGGATTGTTGTGAATGACCCGAAAAAAACAAAAATTGGCAGAACTGCCAGAAGTCAGTGTGTCCGACGATGGCGAAGTGCGCCACCTGCACCTGGGCACGCCCTGGATCCAGGGCTCCATGCGCATCGGTGAGCCCTTTGCCCTGGAGCTCGAGTACGTGCAGCGCATGATGGCCTGGCTGCTGTTTGCCGATCTGGCGCAGGTGTCCAAGGGCCATGCCATGCAGCTGGGCCTGGGGGCTGGGGCCATCACCAAGTTCTGCCACAAGAAGCTGCGCATCTGCACCACCGCCATCGAGCTGAATCCGCAGGTGCTGGCCGTGTGCCGCCAATGGTTCAAGCTGCCGCCCGACGGCCCCAAGTTGCGCGTGGTGCTGGCCGATGCGGCCCAGGAGATTCAGAACCCCATGTGGCGGGGCACGGTGGATGCCCTGGCTGTGGACCTGTACGACCACGAGGCCGCGGCTCCCGTGCTCGACAGCCCCGACTTTTATGCCGACTGCCGCGCGCTGCTCACCGAGACGGGCTGCATGACCGTGAACCTGTTCGGTCGCGCGTCGAGCTTTGACCGCAGCCTGCAGAGCATGGCGCAGGCGTTTGGCGACGACGCGCTGTGGGCGTTCAAGCCCACCCGCGAAGGCAACACGGTGGTGCTGGCGCAGCGCACGCCCACACGGCCCAAGCGCGCGGAACTGGCTGAAAAGGCCGAGGCCATCCAGGCGCGCTGGGACTTGCCCACCACCAAGTGGCTGCGGGTGTTCAAGCCGGTGAAGGCCTGAGAAGTTCTGAAAGGACTCTTGCAATGAATGCTCCCGCCGTGACGCCGGACCGGCCGCCATCGGCTCCGCACGCCGGCCCGGTGGACTGGCGCCGCATGGTGCAGTGGCTCAGCGATGACAAAGTGATCTCGCGCGAGGAAGCGCAGCGCACCATCGCCCGCTGCTCGCAGGCCGAGAGCTCGCAGCACGCCCTGGTGCGCCTGGCCAATGTGGCCATGGAGCGCGCCAGCGACGGCAAGCCGCTCGACATCGAGTCACTGACCGAGTACCTGGCCCAACGGGCGGGCCTGGCCTACATGCGCATTGACCCGCTCAAGGTGGACGTCGGGCGTGTGGCCGACACCATGAGCGCCACCTATGCGGAGCGTCACAAGGTGCTGCCCGTGCAGGTGAGCGGCAAGGAGGTGGTGGTGGCCACAGCCGAGCCCTTCATCGACGACTGGGTGGCCGAGGTGGAGCGCCAGTCCCGCCGCTCGGTGCGCCGGGTGGTGGCCAACCCGCAGGACATCCACCGCTTCACGGCCGAGTTTTTTGCCCTCGCCAAGTCGGTGCGCGCGGCGCAGAAGGCCGGCGGCAGCTCGGGCGGCAACAGCTTTGAGCAGCTGGTGGAACTGGGCAAGAGCAACAAGCAGCTCGACGCCAACGACCAGGGCGTGGTCAAGGTGGTGGACTGGCTCTGGCAGTACGCATTCGACCAGCGGGCCAGCGACATCCACCTGGAGCCGCGCCGCGACCAGGGCGTGATCCGCTTTCGCATCGACGGCGTGCTGCACCCGGTCTACCAGATGCCCATGGGCGTGCACAACGCCATGGTGGCGCGCATCAAGCTGCTGGGCCGCATCGACGTGGTGGAAAAACGCCGTCCCCAGGACGGGCGCATCAAGACCCGCAACCCGCGGGGCGAAGAGGTGGAAATGCGCCTGTCCACCCTGCCCACCGCGTTTGGCGAAAAGATGGTCATGCGCATCTTTGACCCCGACAACGCGGTCAAGGACCTGGACGCCCTGGGCTTTGCGCAGCACGATGCACAGCGCTGGGAGGCACTGGTCAAGCGGCCGCACGGCATCATCCTGGTGACCGGGCCCACGGGCTCGGGCAAGACGACCACGCTGTACTCCACCCTCAAGCGCGTGGCGACCGAAGAGGTCAACGTGAGCACGGTGGAAGACCCGATCGAGATGATCGAGCCCAGCTTCAACCAGACCCAGGTGCAGCCGCAGCTCGACTTCAACTTTGCCGAAGGCCTGCGCGCCCTCATGCGGCAGGACCCTGACATCATCATGGTGGGCGAAATCCGCGACCTGGAAACCGCGGAAATGGCCATCCAGGCCGCGCTGACCGGCCACCTGGTGTTCTCCACCCTGCACACCAACGACGCACCCAGTGCCATCACCCGCATGATGGAGCTGGGCGTGCCCTCCTACCTCATCAATGCCACCTTGCTGGGCGTGCTGGCGCAGCGGCTGGTACGCACGCTGTGCAAGCAGTGCAAGCAAAAGAACGAGACCGCGAGCCGCGATGCCCTGGCCGAGGTGGTCAAGCCCTGGAAGATCCATGGCAGCTACCACCCCTACCAGCCGGTCGGCTGTGTGGACTGCCGGATGGGCGGCTTTCGGGGCCGCATGGGACTGTATGAGCTGCTCACCGTCAGCGAGGCCCTGAAGGACAAGATCACCCAGGCACCTTCCATCGACGTGCTGCGCCGCCAGGCCGTGCAAGATGGCATGCGCCCCCTGCGCCTGGCAGGCGCGCTGCGCGTGGCCGAAGGCCTGACGACGATGGACGAGGTGATCGCGGCCACGCCGCCGCTGGAGTAGGCGCAGGCGCGGGCGCGGCGGGGCCCCTTTCTTCGTTCGCCCTCCTTTTTTCTGGTGGCCGCGACGGCCTCCCGGGCGACTGGCCCCGCCGCCGGCAGGGGCTGGACGTTACCGGATGTAGGTGGAATCCACATCGCGCCGCCCCCGCCTTGCCAGCACAATCGCGCAGTCGAGAATTCCGTCAAGGAGACAATTCGTGAAAATCAAGAGTAACAAAGACTTTGCGTCCGGGCTCATGTTCATGGGCGTCGGTGTCGCATTTGCGTGGGGCGCCACCACCTACAACGTGGGGACAGGCGCGCGCATGGGCCCTGGCTACTTCCCGTTGCTGCTGGGGATCTTGCTCGCCCTCATCGGTTGTGTCATCACCTTCAAGGCGATGACCGTGGAAACCGCCGATGGCGACAAGATCGGCAAATGGGCCTGGAAACCGCTGTTCTTCATCCTCGCCGCCAACTTTGCCTTCGGTATTTTGCTGGGTGGCCTGCCCAGCATGGGCATCCCGGCCATGGGACTCATCGTGGCGATCTACGCGCTGACCTTCATCTCCAGCCTCGCTGGCAATGAGTTCAACGCCAAGGCTGTATTCGTGTTGGCCACCGTGCTTGCCATCGGCAGCTACGTGGCCTTCGTGTGGGCGCTCAAGCTGCAGTTCCCTGTGTGGCCGAGTTTCATCGCAGGTTAAGCAGGAGCACCAACCATGGATTTGATCAACAACTTGTCGCTGGGTTTTGGTGTTGCATTCACCTTCCAGAACCTGATTTACTGCTTTGTGGGCTGCTTGCTGGGCACGCTGATTGGCGTGTTGCCGGGCATTGGCCCGGTGGCGACCATCGCCATGCTGCTGCCTGCCACCTACGCGCTGCCCCCCGTGGCCGCGCTCATCATGCTGGCCGGCATCTATTACGGCGCGCAATACGGTGGCTC
>DATLGV010000498.1:0-5033 GCA_035540275.1 Acidovorax sp.
GCACGCCTTTGAGTCCATGGGCCGCCGCCCGATGGAGGTGGCCGCCACCCTGCGGGCCAGCCCGCTGGATGCGTTTTTCACGGTCGCGTTGCCGCAGGCCCGTACCGGCCTGCTCACTGCCGCCGTCCTGAGTTTTGCCCACACGGTGGGCGAGTTTGGCGTGGTGCTGATGATTGGCGGCAACATACCGGGCAAGACGCGGGTGGTCTCGACCCAGATCTACGGCCACGTGGAGGCCATGGAATACGCCCAGGCGCACTGGCTGGCGGGCGGCATGGTGCTGTTCTCGTTCGTGGTGCTGCTGTGTTTGGCGATGCTCAAGAACCGTGGCTTGCGGGTGCTGCCATGAATGCGCCCAGCGACCTGCGCATCCGGCTCGCGCTGCCGCGTGCCGACTTTGAACTGAATGTGGACCTGCACTTGCCCGGCAGCGGCATCACGGTGCTGTTCGGCGCCTCGGGCTCGGGCAAGACCAGCGTGCTGCGCTGTGTGGCGGGGCTGGAGCGCGCACGCCCTGGCCTGGTGGCGGTGGCCGGTGAGGTGTGGCAGGACGATGCCGCCCAGGTGTTTTTGCCCACACACCAGCGGGCGCTGGGCTATGTGTTTCAGGAGGCCAGCCTGTTCGAGCACCTCGACGTACTGGGCAACCTGCGGTATGGCCTGAAGCGCGCCCGGTCTGCGCAGGCCGAGGCCACGCTGCAGGCCGCCATCGAGCTGTTGGGCATCAGCCGCCTGCTGCAGCGCCGGCCAGGCCAGCTGTCGGGCGGCGAGCGCCAGCGGGTGGCCATTGCCCGCGCCCTGGCAACCTCGCCCCGCCTGCTGCTGCTGGACGAACCCATGGCCGCCCTTGACCTGGCGCGGCGCCAGGAGATCATGCCCTGGCTGGAGCGCCTGCGCGATGAGCTGCACATCCCCATGCTGTATGTCACGCACTCCGCCGACGAACTGGCGCGGCTGGCCGACCACCTGGTGGTGCTGGAGGGCGGCCAGGTCAAGGCCGCCGGGCCGGTGGGCCAGGTGCTGTCGTCGGTGCAACTGCCGGTGGTGCTGGGCGACGACGCGGGCGCGCTGCTGCGCGGCCAGGTACTGGAGCGGGACACTACCTGGCACCTGGCGCGCGTGGGCTTTGCGGGCGGCGCCATGTGGCTGCGCGACAGCGGCCTGCCTGTGGGCCAGACAGTGCGGCTGCGCGTGCTGGCCCGCGACGTGAGCCTGACGGTGCAGGAGCCCATGCAGACCAGCATCCAGAACCACCTGCCTTGTGTGATCGACTCCATAGCGCCCGACGCCCACCCCTCGCAAGCGCTGGTGCGGCTGCGCTGTGGCGAGTCATTGTTGCTGGCGCGGGTCACCCACCGGTCCTTGCATGCGCTGGGCGTGGCGCCCGGCAGCGCGGTGTGGGCCCAGGTCAAATCGGTGGCGATTGTTCCTTGAGACAGCCGCTTGCGGCCCTGCAGCCCGAATCAGCACGCCCTCGCCAGGCGTGCCACGACGCCTCATTGGGCCACGCACACGCCCAATGACTGACTTTTGGCCTGGTACATGGCGGTGTCTGCCGCGCGCAGGTAGTCGTCGACCGTTGCCAGCCTGGATGCGCTGCTGGCCAACCCGATACTCGCGCCACTGATCACGGTGTGCGTGCCGATCACATAGGGCGCAGCAAGGGCAGCCGCGATCTGATGGGCGCGTTGGCTGGCTTCAGCGGGATCAATGGACTCCAACAGCACATTGAACTCGTCGCCGCTCATGCGGGCGACCAGATCCACCGACCGCACGCAGGATTCAAGCCGCCGCGCCACCTGTTGCAATAGCTGGTCGCCCACATGGTGCCCATAGCAGTCATTGACGGCCTTGAACCCGTTGAGGTCCAGCAGCAGCACGGCGAACATCGTGGCCCCAGCGCGCGTCGGCACTCCATCCCCGTTCACCCCGTCGCCCTGGTGCAGCGTAATCAGTTGTGCAAGGCGGTCGCGGAACAATGGCCGACCAGGCAAGTTGGTCAGCGCATCGTAGGAGCTGCCGCGCTCGGCCAGATCGCTCAACGAGCCCGCCATGCGCACCGCAACGCCCTCTTCGAACTCGGCGAGCCCGCGCCAATTGACCCACACCAGCCGCCCAGCCCCGTGGAACGCACGGAAGTCCACCGAAAATTTCGCGCTGCTTCCGGACAGGTGCCTGCTGTAGGCCTCCTGCACGCGAGCGCGATCCTCGCGGTCGATGAGTTGCTCCAGAAAGTGCCAGCCGCCCTCATACACATGATCGCGGCTCCCCAGCCCGACGATCTGGAGAAAGCGCCCCGACACATGCAGGGTGTCCGTGCGCAAGTCCCAATACCAGATGCCGTCATTGGAGCCGCGCGTCGCCAGCGAATAGCGGTTTTCGGAGCGCAGCAATTCGATTTCGGTGTTCTTCTGCTGGGTGACGTCGATCATCAGGCCGATCATGCGGTTCGGCCGGCCGGGTTCGACCACCGCGCGGCACAGGTCACGCACCCACACGACCTTGCCCGACTTGGCGATCAGCCGGTAGCTCATCTCGTAGGCGTGGCTGTGCATGGCGTTGTAAGCGGCATCGTCGATGCGCAGGGCCTCCTCCAGATCATCGGGATGCACATGCGCCCGCCAGAACCCCGGGTCGGCCCGCCACTCCTCGACGGAGTAGCCAAACAAGCGTTCGACCTGCGGGCTCAGAAAGGTGTTGCCCACGCCGATTTCAGCTTCCCACACCACGCCGTCGATGGTTTCCAGCAAGCGCAGAAAGCGTTGGCGAACTTCCACCAGCACCTGCTCGGTGACCTCGGTGATCTCGATCAGGACACCCTGGCGGCTGATCAGCCGCTGCGATTCATCCGTCTCCGGGTGGAACTGCAGACGCACCCAGCGATAGTCCGCGTCGGCAAAGCGCAAGCGGAACACCGGCATGCCCGAGCGCATGGTGCCGATGTCGTCGGGGTGCACGAACTCCAGCAAAGACCGGCCGAGCGCCGCCGCCACCGAATGGCCGGTGCGCTTGTGCCACGCCGGGTTCAGGTACGTGATCTCCCACAGCGCATCGGTCTGCACCACCGCCTCAGGGAGCAGTTGCAGCAGGTTGGCGGACGGTGTGGGCGTGGTGGGCATGCAGGGATATCGCAAAACGGGTCAGGTACATGCAGGGCCGCGCTGAACAAGTCCTTCGCATGTTGCGCAACCCGGCTTTGGGCGGCCTGCTGTGGTGCCAATCCCGTTCCAGCATCAAGCTGGTAAATCAACCATGTAAAACCGAGTATGGCATGCATCCCGCCCCCCTTGGCCTGGGTGGTTTGGGGCCTTGAGGTGTGCGAGCCAGCAACGCCCTCCCCCGCTCTGGCTCACTCACATCACGACGGCGTCACCCGTCAGAACGCCACCTTCACCCCCAGCGTGATGTTGCGGCCCATCAGCGGCGCTGCGTTCTTGATGAACGAGGTGTGCGCGTACGCCAGGCGGTCGGTCAGGTTGTGGGCTTTCAGGTACACCTGCCAGGGCGTGCCGCTGCTGAACTGGCCGTTGTAGGCCACGCCCAGGTTGAGCATGCCGTAGCCCGGCGTGGCGGTTTCAAAGTCGGCCACGCGGTTCTGGCGCGCCACCCGCACCCATTCCACCTGGCCTTCCCAGGCCTGCCAGTTGGCGTCCAGGCGGATACCTGCACGGGTGGCCGGGATGCGCGGCAGCAGGCCACCGCCGTCCAGCTTGGCGCGCACGGTGTCGCCAAACAGGGTGATGCCCAGATGGCGCGTGAGGCGCTGGCGCACCTGGCCTTCGATGCCGGTGAAGGTGGCGTCGGCCTGGCTGTACTGCAGCAGCTGCAGGCCGTCCAGCTCATCCAGGGTGCGGCCATAGATGTAGTTCTGGATGCGATTGCGGAAGACGCTCACGCCGAAGGTGGTGTCGCCGCTGGTCTTCTTCAGGCTCACATCGATGTTCTGCGAGATTTCGGAGCGCAGGTCGGCATTGCCGCGTTCGTACGTGCTGGTGGCCATGTGCAGGCCATGGGCGTACAACTCTTCGGCCGACGGGGCGCGGCTGGCGCGGGTGAACGAGGTGCCCACCTGGTAGCCGGGCGTGAACTTCCACACCGCGCCCAGCGATGCCGACGTGCCGTTGTGGCTGCGCTCGGTGCCGCTGGTCTGGGCCTCGGCCGTCTGGCGGTCGTGGCGCAGGGCGGCTTCAAAGCGCCAGTCGTTCCAGCGGTACTCCTCCAGCACAAACAGACCCGTCTTGCGGGTCACGGTGGGCTGCACATAGGCCTCTTCGCCCTCGGCGCTGAACTTGCGCTGCGAGGTCTGCAGGCCGATCACGCCCTTGATGCCACCGATGGGCTCGTGCTGCAGCTCGACACGCGTGTCGTAGGCCTTGTTCTTGAAGGTGGTGCTAATGGCGCCGTCTTCGACCTCATCATGTTTGTAGTCGGTGACACCCGCACGCAGCCGCAGAGCCGAGAAGCCCGCAAACGGGTTGCGCAGCTCGCCCCGCACGTCAAAGCGCTCGCTGGCAAGTTGAACCACGGGCACATCACCCGCTGCGGCGTCGTGGTCGTGGCCATGCCCGTCGGCTTCGTCGCCGGCATGGGCGCCGCAGTGCAAGCGGTCGCCATGGGTGTGGCAGCCGTCAAAGCGGTGGTTGTGGCCGGGCAGGCCGTATCTGGCGGCTTGGCGGGTGTAGGCCGCACCCAGGTAGCCCCGGTCTCCCACCCACGCCAGGCCCACGCTGCCGGTGTGCGTGCGGTTGAAGCTGCCCAGCACCTTGCCGCCGCCCGACCAACCCTTGCCCACACGGTAGTCGCCCGCATCCCGCGCCACGCCCTCCACGTGCACGGCCAGGTTGCCCGCGCCGCCCGTCAGCGAAAAGGCCCCGGCGCCCTCGCCCGCGCCCGAATTGGCGCGCAGCTCGGCGCTGCCTTCGTAGCCCTTTTGCGGAACGGCAGTGGGCACCTTGCCGTCGAGCACGTTGACCACGCCGCCCACGGCGCCGTTGCCATACACCAGTGCCGAAGGGCCGCGCAGCACCTCGATC
>DATLGV010000499.1:0-2204 GCA_035540275.1 Acidovorax sp.
CGTCTGCGCCTTGGTTTGATGGCTTCACCCCCCACCGCATCCCCACCACGGGCGCGGAGATTTTTGTGCGCACCGGCGGCACACAGGGCAAGCCCCCGCTGCTGCTGCTGCACGGCTTTCCGCAAACCCATGCGCTGTGGCACCGCGTGGCGCAGCAGCTGGCGCGCGACTACTGCCTGGTGCTGCCCGACCTGCGCGGCTACGGCGACTCGTCGCACGCGCCCGGCGATTCCGACCACGGCAACTACAGCAAGCGCGCCCTGGCGCAGGACATGGCCGAGGTGATGACCGCGCTGGGCCACGACCGCTTCTACCTGTGCGGCCACGACCGCGGCGGCCGCGTGGCGCACCGCCTGGCGCTGGACCATGCAGCGCGGGTGCGCAAGCTCTGTGTGCTCGACATTGCCCCCACGCTCGACATGTACGCCCGCACCGACATGGACTTTGCGCGTGCCTACTACCACTGGTTCCACCTCATCCAGCCCGCGCCGCTGCCCGAACGCATGATCGCGGGCTGCTGGCGTGAGTACCTGCACGCCAAGCTGGGCGGCTGGGGCGCCGCCGGGCTGGCGCACATCGAGCCCGCGGCCCTGGCCGAGTACGAGCGCTGCTTTGCCCGCCCCGAGGCCATCCATACGGCCTGCGAGGACTACCGCGCCAGCGCCGGCATCGACCTGCAGCACGACCGCGACAGCCGCGCGCGTGGCGACAAGATCGCCTGCGACACGCTGGTGATCTGGGGCGCGAACGGCGTGGTGCACCGGCTGTTCGAGCCCCTGGCGCTGTGGCAGGCGCAGTGCGCGGGCACCGTCACGGGCCAGGCCGTGCCCGCGGGGCATTTCATCCCCGAAGAACTGCCCGAAACCACCGCCCGCGTGCTGGCAGGCTTCATGCGCTGACGGCGCGCGGACCGCAGCGCACATCCACTCCACACACCCTCGCCATGCACCCCAACGCCCAGACCCTGCACCGCTTCTACACCGCCTTTGCGCAGCTGGACCACGCCACCATGGCGGCCTGCTATGCGCCCGACGCCACGTTCGACGACGAGGCGTTTTCACTCAAGGGCCGTGACCAGGTGGCCGGCATGTGGCGCATGCTGTGCACCGCCACCCACAAGCCCGGCGCCGCCGAGCACTGGAAGCTGGAGTTCAGCGGCATCGAGGCCGATGCCAATGGCGGCAAGGCGCACTGGGAGGCGCACTACCTCTTCAGCGCCACGGGGCGCAAGGTGCACAACATCATCGACGGCAGCTTCACCTTCACCCCCGACGGGCTGATCGCCACGCACCGCGACCGTTTCAGCTTCTGGCGCTGGGCCCGGCAGGCGCTGGGCGCACCCGGGCTGCTGCTGGGCTGGTCGCCCTCGCTCAAGCGCAAGGTGCGCAGCACGGCGGCGGGGAATCTGAAGAAGTTCCTGGCGCAGGGCTGAGGCCCGCACGTTCAGGCGCCCAGCCAGCGCTGCAGCACAAACAAAGACGGCCTCTAACGCTTATCCATTAAGCGCTAGAAGCTATCAAATTTGCAGCAAACCCGGCATCAGAGTCTGCGCCTCAGGCCCCGTGGCACTTCTTGTACTTCTTGCCGCTGCCACAGGGGCACGGGTCATTGCGCCCTGGCTCGGGGGCCTTGCGCACCGTTTCCACGCGCGGGCCCATGCTCTTCCACAGCTGGCGCAGGTCGTACACAGCCCAGATGGCTTCGCCGAAGGCTTCGACGCGCGCCTGGCTGGTGCTGGGCGGGCCGTCTTCGTCGTACATGCAGACTTCGGGCTTGCCGGTGTCGTCTTCGGTCAGTGCCACGATGCGGTCCAGCGCGTCGTTGAGCCATTGGGCGGCTTCCTTGTCGCGCGGGGCGGCCCAGTCCTCAGGCCAGTTTTCGACGGCGAACATGAAGCCCAGCGCCCACACCTGGCCGAAGGACGGGATCTCCTGGTCGTCGCCCATCTCGGCGCGCTGCTCGTCGGTCAGGCTGGCCACGGCGCCGCGCATGTCCATGGCTTCGGGCTGGAAGGTGCGGTCGTCGTCCAGCGTCTTCACGTCGGTGTCGAGCTGGGCCACGATCTCGGCCCAGCGGCGGTCCCACAGCTCCAGAAAACGCGCCTGCTGGGCGGCGTCGGCAAACGCAGGCAGCACGGGCAGCGGGGCGCCCTCGGCCACCTCCAGCTCGGCGCCATCGCCCAGCAGCATGGGCAGGTATTCGGC
>DATLGV010000500.1:0-2848 GCA_035540275.1 Acidovorax sp.
GCGGCGGCATTCCACCTTGACCGCGTGGTTGTCGATGCCCAGCGCGTGCGCCACCCAGTGCTGCACCTCGCCGGGGTGCTGCGTGCTGGAGTAGATCCACCATTGCTTTTGCTCCAGCGGCATGGCGTAGGCGATCTGGCCTTCCAGGTAGAAATGCTCCTGGCCGCCGACTTCCAACGCGCCTTGCATGCGGTGCGCCGATTGCGCGAGGCCCGTGGTCGCATCGCCCCGGCGCACAAACACGGGGGGCAACACATAGCTTTGCGCCTTGAGCGCGTCCTGCACCGTCAGCACGGCGGGCAGGGGAGTGATGTCGAGCTTCACGGCGCGCACGGCGCGGCGCGCCTGCATGACCGAGTCGGCCACCACCAAGCCGATCACCTGGCCGACAAACTGCACGCTATCCAGTGCAAACACGGGCTCGTCGTGCCCGAACGCGGCCAGGATCTTGTCGCCGGGCACATCACTGGCCAGCACCACGCCGCGCACGCCGGGCAGGGCCAGTGCGGCGGTGGCGTCCACGCCGTTCAGGGTGCCGTGGGCCACAGTCGAGAGGATGGGCGCGGCATACAGCGTGCCCTTCACTTCCGGCAGGTCGTCGATGTAGTGCGCGGCACCTGCCACCTGGGCGCGGGCGCTCTCGTGGATGTGCGGCTGGCCCATGGCGGCCCGGGCGGGCGAGGGCAGGGCGGTTTCGGCAATGGTGTGTGGGGCGTTCATACGGCGGCCTCCAGCTTCAAAGTGTCCAGGCTGACCGAGGGCTGGCCCTGGCTTTCGAACCAGTAGCGCTGCAGCAGGCTGCCCAGCACCTGGCGGCGGTAGGCGCCACTGGCGCGCATGTCAGAGATGGGGCTGAACTCAGCCTGCAGCACCGCAGCGGCGCGCTGCGCGGTGGCCTCGGTCCAGGGCTGCCCGGTCAGCGCAGCCTCGGTCTGCCGCGCGCGGGCTGGTGTGGCGGCCACGCCGCCTGCGCCAATGCTGGCGCGCTGCACGGTACCGCCCGCGATGTCGAGGTTGACTACCAGGCAGACGGCGGAGATGTCGTCGTCAAAGCGCTTCGAAATTTTGTACGCCCGAAGCTGTTCGTGCACCGAGGGGCGGGGCACCACGATGCGCACCAGCAGCTCGTCCGGCGCCATCACGTTCTGCCGGTAGCCGGTGTACAGGTCTTCCAGCGGCAGCTGGCGCTCGCCCCGGGCCTGGCTGGCCAGCACCACCTGGGCGCGCAGCGCGATCAGCAGGGGCATGGAATCGCCAATGGGCGAGCCATTGGCCACGTTGCCGCCCAGCGTGCCCGAGTTGCGAACCGGCAGCCCCGCAAACCGCGTGGCAAAACGGTGCAGCTGCGGCCACTGCGCAGTGAGGGCCGCAAACGCGTCGGTCAGCGTGACGGCTGCGCCGATGTGGATGGCATCGGCGTGTTGCGTGACTTCGCGCAGCTCGGCCGCACGGGTCACGTCAAGCACCTGGCCGTACTGCTTGTACTGCTTGGTCACCCACAGCCCCACGTCGGTACAGCCCGCCACTACCTGCGCGCCGGGTTGGGCGGCGCGGGCTGCAAGCAGTTCTGGGAGGGTGGAGGGCGCGATATAGGCCGAATCGGCCGCATGCGCAAGTGCATCATGCCGAAGCAGCTTCAATTTTTGTAGCACTTCGGATTCATTGACCGCCATGCCGGGCAGCGATGCCATCTGCTGGGCGGCATCGAGGATGGGGCGGTAGCCGGTGCAGCGGCACAGGTTGCCGGAGAGTTCTTCTTGCGCCAGCTCGCGGGTGATGGGTTGGCCGTGGCAGACATGGTCGAGCGCCGACGGGCCGCCCCTAGGCGCGAGGGCCCCCTGGGGGGGCAGCGAACCACACGCAGTGGGGAGCGTGGGGGCAATGTGCCTTTGGTACATGCCGAAGAGGCTCATCACAAAGCCTGGGGTGCAGAAGCCGCACTGCGAGCCGTGGCACTGGACCATCGCCTCCTGAGCGGGATGAAGCGTGATGGTTTGTTGTGCAGCGGGTGCTGTATCGCCCACGGGCTGGATCAGCGGATCTTCCGCCAGGTCCTCCACTGTCCACAGCGCCATGCCGTCCACCGAATGCGCCAGGCGGATGCAGCTGTTCACGGCGCTGTAGTGCAGCTGGCCGTCGCGTTCTTCGCCCAGCACCACGGTGCAGGCGCCGCAGTCGCCTTCGCCGCAGCCCTCCTTGGTGCCGGTGCAGCCCAGGTCTTCGCGCAGCACCTCCAGCAGGGTGCGGTCGGGTGGTACATTGCCCAGCGCCACGGGCTGGCCTCGGCGCAGGAATTGCAGGGGTCTGGTTGTCATGACTAACGCCACTTCGATCTTCGATGGAAAGGTTCAGCAGAGGGTAGAACGCACTACCGCCACCGGCATATGCGCAAGCTTATGGCACCCATGCCCACACCGCTATGAGAGACCACGCCCTTTTCGACAAGATAGACCTCCATCTCATAAGGGTCTTGCACACCGTGCTCACAGAACGCAGCGTATCGAGGGCCGCCGTCCGCCTGGGCATGCACCAGCCGGCGGTGTCTGCTGCGTTGAAAAGGCTGCGCGACCTGTCGGGCGACCCGCTGCTGGTGCGCTCCGGCGCCAGCATGATGCCCACCGACGCCGCGCTGCGCATGGTGGAGCCCGCCGGGGCCATCCTGCGTGCGGCGGAGGCGCTGTTCTCTGATGCGCGTGGGTTTGACCCGCGCACCGCCACCCGCACCTTTCGCGTGGCGGCCAGCGATTACCTCGACCCACTGTTCCTGCCCCAGCTCGTGGCCCGCATCAAGGTCGAGGCGCCTCTCTGCCCCATCGAGATCCTGCCCCTGTCGGCCGACGCGCACTAC
>DATLGV010000501.1:0-3143 GCA_035540275.1 Acidovorax sp.
CCATCAGGCTGAGCAGGGCCAGTGTGGCGTCAAAGCCCCGCTGGCCGCTGATGCGTCGCATGACGGCAGGCACATCGATGGCACCCTTTTCGCGCTGCCAGCGTAGCAGTGCGTACAGCGCGATGCCCCCGCCCAGGGCCACCAGGCTCATCACGAACGGGGTGTTGAACCCATGCCAGACCGCCAGGCTGTAGGTGGGCAGCTCACCCCCCACCACGGGCCGCGCGGCGGCGGCCAGGTAGGCACCTACCGACCACGCGGGCAGTGTGCCCACCACCAGGCAGGCCAGCACCAGCAGTTCGACCGGCACGCGCATCCAGTGCGGGGGCTCGTGGGGATGACGCGGCAGGTCCGTAGCGGGCGGGCCGAAGAACACATCCACCGTGAAGCGCAGCGAGTACGCCACGCTGAACATGCCGGCCACCGTGGCAGCCACCGGCAGCAGCCATTCGAGCAACGGGGTGGTGTTCACGTACACCGTCTCGGCAAAGAACATTTCCTTGGAGAGGAAGCCGTTGAGCAGCGGCACGCCCGCCATGGCTGCGCTGGCCACCATGGCCAGGGTGGCGGTGATCGGCATCATGGTGCGCAGGCCCGACAGGCGCCGGATGTCGCGCGTGCCGCTTTCATGGTCCACGATGCCCACGGCCATGAACAGCGAGGCCTTGAAGGTCGCGTGGTTCATGATGTGGAACACGGCGGCCACCGCGGCCAGCGGGCTGTTCAGGCCCAGCAGCAGGGTGATGAGGCCCAGGTGCGAAATGGTGGAATACGCCAGCAGCCCCTTGAGGTCGTTCTGGAACATGGCCGCGTAGCCGCCCACCAGCAAGGTGGCCAGGCCCGCGCCGCCCACCAGCCAGAACCACTGCTCGGTGCCTGCGAGCGCAGGCCACAGGCGCGCCAGCAAAAACACACCCGCCTTGACCATGGTGGCCGAGTGCAGGTACGCCGACACGGGCGTGGGCGCAGCCATGGCGTTGGGCAGCCAGAAGTGGAATGGGAACTGCGCGCTCTTGGTGAGCGCGCCCAGCAGAATGAGGACGAGTGCAGTGGTGTAGAGCGGATGGTTCTGGATGAGCTGCCCTGCAACCAGCACATGGTCAAGGTCGTAGCTGCCCACGATGTGGCCCAGCACCAGCATGCCCGCCAGCATGGCCAGGCCGCCTGTGCCGGTCACCGTCAGCGCCATGCGTGCGCCACGCCGGGCATCCTTGCGGTGGTGCCAGTAGCCGATCAGCAGGAAGGAAAACAGGCTGGTCAGCTCCCAAAAGAACGCGATCTGGATGATGTTGCCCGACAGCACCACACCCGCCATCGCGCCCATGAAGGCCAGAAAAAACGAGAAGAAGCGTGGCACCGGGTCGGCCGCAGACATGTAGTAGCGCGCATACAGCACCACCAGGCTGCCCACGCCCAGCACCAGCATGCAGAACATCCACGCGAAACCGTCCATGCGGATCACAAGGTTCAGACCCAGCGCGGGCAGCCAGGCCAGCTCTTGCCGGATCACGCCTCCGTCCGCAATCTCTGGAAAGTACAGCGCCGCCTGGGCTGTGCAGAACAAGGCGATGAGTCCTGCAAGGGTGGACTCGGTATTGCGGGCGTTGGACGGCAGAACCGCTGCCAGCAGGCTGCCGATGAAGGGGAGAAGGATGAGGGTGATCAGGGGCATGCGCGATTGATTCTAGGGCGTGTCCCTCTTCAATTCCCCCACGCGCTGGCGGTGCAATGCGGATGGATGCCCGACAAAGCAGACGCCGCATTGCACCGCCAGCCCGAAGGGAAAGCCAGCCAAGCCGCACATTGCGTCGTTGCCCTTCGCTTGTGTAGCCAAGCTACACGGCGCTCATGGCGCCTAGCACTGCACGGCCTGGATGGCTTTCGCGTGGGCGAATTGAAGGGGGACACGCCCTGGGGGCAGCCCCTAAAAACCCTGCCCGCCCCTTGCCGCGGCGCATGCCCTGCCGCCAAAAAACAAGCCCGCTGGAGCGGGCTTGCTGCTTGCGAAGCGTGCTTAGTTTTTGCCAGCGCTGGTTGCAGGGGCCGGGGCGACCTGCGCCGCTGCCGGCGTGGCGGCGGGTGGTGCGGCCTCCGGGTCCGCACTGCCACGGGCCTTGCGGTCGGTTGCCGGGGCACTGCTGTGCTTTTTGCTGTTCTTCTTGGCTTCTGCCTTGGCCGCGGCTGCCGCGCTGTACTTCTTGCCGTTGACGGTCAGACCTTCCCTGGAGAGGTTGACGGCGCTCTTGTTGCCAACGCCTCCCACGCGTGCGATGACGTCGGCCCAGTCCTTGAACGGTGCGTGCTGGCGTTCTTGCAGGATGCGGCCCGAGAGGCCGGGGCCAATGCCCTTGATGCCGTCGAGTTCGGCCTCGGTGGCGGTGTTCACGTCCACGGCGGCCCAGGCGGCGGTCGCGAGCAGCGTGGCAACAAGCAGGGTCAGCAGTTTCTTGAGCATGGCAAGGGTCCTGTGGCGTAGAAGGGGAAGGTGGGGGGTCAGAGTTCCTCGACCCGGCGCGCGGGGTAGCTGTCCCAGGTCTGGCAGCCCGGGCATTGCCAGAAATGCTGGCGCGCCTCGAAGCCGCAGGCCGCGCAGCGGTAGCGGGTCAGGGGCTTGACGGCATGGTCCAGCGCACGTTGAACCTGGGGGTGGAATTCTTCGTGTTCCAGCTTTTCGGTGGCCAGCCATTTGGCGGCAGCGACCAGGGAGCGCTCCTTGTCCAGGTGCTCCACATAGCGCTGGCGGGCGGATGAGCGGGTGGCCTCGTCGGTGGCTTCCATGGCCACGATGCTTTCCAGCACGTCCAGCGAGGGCGCTTGTGCATAGTGGGCCTGCAGCAGCGCATGCACTTCTGGCGTGCGGCCGGTGGCCGTGGCGGCCTCGACCATCAGCGGGGCTGCCAGGGGCAGTGCAGCCGGGTTGCTCTCGCCCAGGGTCTTGAGGGTGGACAGCACCGCCGCCGGCTGGCCCATCAGGCGTTGCAGGCGCGCCAGTTCGATGCGCGCGCGCGCTGCCTCGGGGGCGGCGGCCACAGCCTGCTCCAGCAGAGACTGGGCGCCGGGCAGATCGCCCTGCGCGCTGAGTGCCAGCGCCTGCTCGCACAGGTAATGGGCTTGCCGTGTACTGAAGTCGCCCTGGTCGGCAT
>DATLGV010000502.1:0-5086 GCA_035540275.1 Acidovorax sp.
TCTCCATGTCGACCATGAAGTAGGCCCGCGCGAACGAGAACAGCATCTGCAGTTCGTCCTCGCCGAAGAGGCACGCGTCGATCACCAGCGTGTTGCCCCTGCCGTGCAGGATCGGCAGGGCGAAGGGGAGCTCCGAGAAGCCGTTGATGATCTTGCCCACCACATACGCGCCCTTGTTGCGGAAGAACAGGCTGGTGAGCACCTGGATCTGGAAGTTGGTGCGCAGCCGCACCTTGTCGAGCCGGCCGCGCATGGCAGCCACCACATAGCCGGTGTCGCGCGCCAGGTCAGCAAACTCGCGCTGGAGCTGGAAGTTTTCGAGGATGGTCTGGAAGGTGTCGCCCAGCGTCTCGCGTGTAGGGTAGTAGGCGCGGTAGGTGGGCCGCGCGGCGGGCTCGTCGTTCTCGATGTATTCGGTGCTCACGGCAGGCCGCACAAAGATGAAGTCGTTGTGGAAATGCGTGCGGTGCAGGATCTTGGTGGTGACCGAGTTGAAGAAGGTCTCGGCCAGCTCGGGCTGGTGGTGGTTCACCAGCAAACCGATGTAATGCAGCTTGACCTGGTGCCACACATCCATGGGCTGCGCACCGGCCTCGAACTCTTTCTCCAGGCGGCGCACGCATTCCTTCACCCGCAGGTCGTAGAACTCGATGCGCTCGCGCTGCGCCCGCTGCTGGCCATGCCAGTCGGCGGTTTCAAAGCGGTGCTTGGCCCGCGCGGACTCGGTGCGGAACAGCCGGTAGTGGCGATTGAAGCCGTCCATCATGGCCTTGGCAATGCCGTAGGCCTGAGGGGCATCCAGGCGTTGCGGGAACATGGTGGCAGGCATCCTTGTCAGCGCAACCGTCGCATGCGTGGGCTGGGCCGCCCGGCTTACTGCCGCCGGGTGGCAGCCACGCCTGCAATCGCTGCCTTGTACAGCGACTCCAGGCCTTCGGTGCTGTCCACCGACATGTGCAAGTTGTTGATGAGCCCGTCCTTGAGCCCGTAGCACCAGCCATGCAGGGTCACCTTCTGGCCGCGGCCCCAGGCGTCCAGCATCACGGTGGTCTGTGCAATGTTCACCACCTGCTCGATGGCATTGAGCTCGCACAGCACGTCATGACGCCATTCGGGCGCGGTGGCGGCGATCAGGTCGCGGTGGCGGTCGCGCACATCGGTCACATGGCGGATCCAGTTGTCGGCCAGACCGACGCGCGTGCCCTCCAGTGCCGCCAGCACACCGCCGCAGCCGTAGTGCCCCACCACCATCAGGTGCTCCACCCGCAGCTGGTCCACCGCATACTGGATGGTGGACAGGCAGTTGAGGTCCGTGGGCACCACCACGTTGGCCACGTTGCGGTGCACGAACACTTCGCCCGGCTCCAGACCGGTGATCTGGTTGGCAGGTACCCGGCTGTCGGAGCAGCCGATCCACATGTACTTGGGCTTCTGCTGCGCCAGCAGGCTGGTGAAGAAGCCAGGCCGTTCCCGCTCCATCTGGGCCGCCCAGGCGCGGTTGTGAACAAACAGGTCGTCAATGGAGGAGGGCATGGTGTCCTTGGGGTGAGGGGTTGGCAGTAGGGAGGGGTCAGCAGGTTTCGGCAAACAGCTCGCGGCCGATCAGCATGCGGCGGATCTCGCTGGTGCCAGCGCCAATCTCGTACAGCTTGGCATCGCGCCAGAGGCGGCCCAGGGGGTACTCGTTGATGTAGCCGTTGCCACCATAGATCTGCACGCCTTCGCCCGCCATCCAGGTGGCCTTCTCGGCACACCACAAGATCACGCTGGCGCAGTCCTTGCGCACTTGGCGCACGTGGTCGGTACCGAGCATGTCGAGGTTCTTGGCCACAGTGTAGGCAAACGAGCGGCCCGCCTGCAGCACGGTGTACATGTCGGCCACCTTGCCTTGGATGAGCTGGAATTCGCCGATGCTCTGGCCAAACTGCTTGCGGTCGTGAATGTAAGGGATCACGTTGTCCATGACCGACTGCATGATGCCCAGCGGGCCGCCAGTGAGCACGGCGCGTTCGTAATCCAGGCCACTCATCAGCACCTTGGCGCCGTTGTTCACGCCGCCCAGCACGTTCTCTGCGGGCACTTCCACGTCCTGGAACACCAGCTCACCCGTGTGGCTGCCGCGCATGCCCAGCTTGTCGAGCTTTTGCGCAATCGAGAAGCCCTTCATGCCCTTCTCGATCAGGAAGGCCGTGACGCCGCGTGCGCCCATTTCTGGCTCGGTCTTGGCATACACCACCAGGGTGTCGGCATCGGGACCGTTGGTGATCCACATCTTGCTGCCGTTGAGCAGGTAGTAGCCGCCTTTGTCCTCGGCCTTGAGCTTCATGCTGATCACGTCCGAGCCTGCGCCGGGTTCGCTCATGGCCAGTGCGCCCACATGCTCGCCGCTGATGAGCTTGGGCAGGTATTTGGCCTTTTGGGCCTCGTTCCCGTTGCGGTTGATCTGGTTCACGCACAGGTTGCTGTGCGCACCGTAAGACAGGCCCACCGAGGCGCTGGCTCGCGAGATTTCTTCCATGGCCACCATGTGGGCCAGGTAGCCCATGGCGGCGCCGCCATACTGCTCGGGCACCGTGATGCCCAGCACGCCCAGGTCGCCCATCTTGCGCCACAGATCCATGGGGAACTGGTCGTTGCGGTCAATCTCGGCCGCACGCGGCGCGATTTCGGCCTGGGCAAAGTCGCGTACGGCGTCGCGCAGGGCGTCGATGTCTTCACCCAGCTGGAAGTTGAGGCCGGGAAGGTTGGCGGGAATGCTCATGGGTTTGTCTCCTCGTAGAAGGTAGGGAAGTGGGCAGGGCTCAGCCCTGGATGCTGTCGCGTCCGGTGACGGCCATGAGGGTGCAGCCCATGGTGGCAACCAGCTTTTCTTGCTTGCCGTCGATGGCGAAGGCTCGGCCCTCGCAGACGGTGATGGTGCGACCGGGCTTCAGCACCCGGCCTTCCATGCGGAACCGCTCGCCCTTTGCGGGTGCCAGCAGGTTGATCTTGAATTCGATGGTGAGCACAGCAGCGTCGGCCGCCATGAGGGTGAAGCCGGCATATCCGCAGGCCGAATCCAGTGCAGTGGACACCATGCCCGCATGGAGAAAGCCGTGCTGCTGGGTCAACGCGGCTGCCCAGGGGAGTTCAATGTCTACCGCACCTGGTGCCACCAACCCCAGCGACGCGCCAAGCGTCTGCATGGCCCCCTGCCGCGCAAAGCTGTCGCGCACGCGGTCGGCAAAGTCCATGCAACGCGGCTCCAAAGGGGGTGTGCTCACTGCCTTCTCCTAATTTACGTTTACGTAAACGTCAATTATGAATCAATTTTGCTTTTCCACCTTGGCCAGTAGCGAGCGCGCCTCGTCTTCGTGCTCGCGCACCTCTTCCAGGTTGGCCTGCAGATCGGCCATTTGCTCTTCGAGTTGTTTGCGATGGACCACCAGCACGTCCAGGAACTTGCGGAGCTGTACGCCCGTGTCGCGCGGGCTGTCATAGAGGTCGATGATCTCCTTGGCCTCGGTGAGAGACAGCCCCAAACGCTTGGCCCGCAGCGTCAGGCGCAGTCGCGTGCGGTCGCGCGCGCTGTACACCCGGTTGCGGCCGGCGGACCCGGTACGCTCAGGCTGCAACAAGCCCATGTCTTCATAAAAACGGATCGCCCGCGTGGTGAGATCGAACTCTTTGGCGAGATCGCTGATGGTGTAAGTGTTGGCCATGGTGGGGCTGCACGCAGCAGTATCGGTTTCGCACAGGAGACAGCCGGGTGGTGGCATCTCCCTACAATGCATCGGATGCATGACGTTTACGTTAACGTCAATGCTAACCTATCACACTGCCTCCATGAATCCACTCGAACACCAGATCCACTATCCACTGGGTGACACGCTCCCAGCAGAGGGCGGCGCCATCGATGTCGCGCCGGGTGTCTACTGGATACGCATGGGCCTCCCCTTTGCGCTCGACCACATCAATCTGTGGCTGCTGCGCGACCGGCAACCCGATGCCAGCGGTGCACTGGTGGACGGTTGGACCGTGGTGGACTGCTGCATCGACAGCGCGACCACCCGTGCGCAGTGGGAGCAGATATTTATCAATTGCCTTGGGGGCCTGCCCATACTGCGAGTCATCGTGACCCACATGCATCCAGACCACATTGGTCTGGCGCACTGGCTGTGCGAGCGCTGGGACGTGCGCTTGTGGATCAGTGCCACCGACTACAACGTGGCACGGGTCGCCGTGTACGACCCTCATGGGTTTGGCGGAGAAGCGGGGGCGGAGTTTTATGCCCTGCACGGCGCACAGGATGCCGCCTTTTTAGCCCACGTCAGAGGCCGGTCTTCCTATTTCCCGACCCTGGTTCCCGCATTGCCACCTCGTTTTCGCAGGATGATGGACGGAGATATCTTGGACATTGGAGGACGGGCCTGGCGTTGCATCAGCGGCTACGGCCACGCGCCTGAACACATTGCCTTGTTCAGTGCGGAGTTGACCACGCTCATCAGCGGCGACATGGTGCTTCCGCGCATCTCTACCAATGTCAGCGTTCATGCCAGTGAGCCGGAGGCCAATCCGCTGCAACTGTTCCTGACCTCGTTGTTGCGCTATCTGGACCTGCCGGAGAACACGCTGGTGCTGCCTTCACATGGCAAACCCTTTACAGGCTTGGCCACACGCATCGCCCAATTGCAGACCCACCACCGCGAGCGGCTTGAGGAAATCATGCAGGCAGCCCAAGACCGAGCCCTGAGTGCTGCGGAAACTTTGCCGATTCTGTTTAAGCGCCGGCTGGACACACACCAGATGACTTTTGCCATGGGAGAGGCGCTGGCACATCTGCACTATCTGTGGATGCAGGGGAAGGTGAAGCGGTTTCTTGACCAGGCTGGGGTTCAGAGATTTTGTGCTGGCAATCTTGGATGAATGCCGCCCCCAGGTCCTTTTTCATAGGCTCTTGCGGCGCCTGCAAAGCAAAAAACCCCAGTCTGAGAGAGACTGGGGTTTTCTGGGCTGTAAGAGCCTGACGATGACCTACTTTCACACGGGAACCCGCACTATCATCGGCGCAAAGTCGTTTCACTGTCCTGTTCGGGATGGGAAGGAG
>DATLGV010000503.1:0-1911 GCA_035540275.1 Acidovorax sp.
GTATAGATCGTGTTTTTGGGCTTGGGGTGGCGGATGGAGGCCTGCGGTCTAGGTAGTTTCCAGCAGGGGCGGCAGCGGCATTGACGGGGGTATGAAGGCCTTCCCATCGCATCGATGACCTCTCGCGCCCCTGCGGCATGGCTCTGCCTGCACAATTGCGGTGTGCTCGCCCAACCCGCCACGTATTGCAAGGCGGCCACGCAGGCCGCTCGCCTCGGGTGCTGCACAGTGCCCCATGTTTAAGCCTGCGCACCATCGATGCTGCTTGAGGCTGCATCCGCGTTTGATCCTGTATGCCTCCTTCTCCCTCTGAACTCTCTCCTTCTGCGCCGTCCCACCCGCCCTTGACGGCGCGCCTGGCTGAATGGCTGCGGCATTTCTGGCCCGCCCCGCTGGGCATCGATGGCAAAGAGCGCCTGCGGTTTGTGGTGGGCGCGGTGATCGGCGTGCTGCTCACGGCATGGCTCAGCCGCTGGTGGGCCCAGGGCAATGGCACAGGCCCGTGGATGGTGGCTTCGCTGGGTGCCAGCGCCGTGCTGGTGTTCGGCATGCCCTCCAGCCCGCTGGCCCAGCCCTGGCCTGTGTTGGGGGGCAGCACCCTGTCGGCGCTGGTGGGGGCGGTCTGTTCTGCGTTGATTTCGGACAAGGCCTTGGCGGGGGCGGTGGCTGTGGGGCTGGCCATCGCGCTCATGGTGCCTTTGCGTTGTCTGCATCCGCCGGGCGGGGCCATGGCCTTGTACGTGGTGCTCACCTCGGGCGATGGATGGCACCTGGCGGCGTTCCCGGTGCTGTTCAACGTGGTGCTGCTATTGATTGCCGCTGTGGTCTACAACGGGTTGACGGGGCGCCGCTATCCACACCCCCAGCGCATCGCGCCGAAGGCTGCGGCGAGCCAGGGGGGCTTCACCGCATCGGATGTGGACGCGGCGCTGGCTCACTACAACCAGGTGCTCGATGTGAGCCGTGCGGACCTCGAAGGGCTGTTGCACCTGGCGGGCCGCGCGGCTTTCCAGCGAACCCTGGGGGAGTTGCGCTGCGCGGACATCATGTCGAGCCCGCCGTACGCCGTGGAGGCCGGCGTGTCGCTCAAGGAGGCATGGGCGCTGATGCGCCTGCAGCAGATCAAGGCGCTGCCGGTGGTGGATGCCCAACGCCACGTCATAGGCATCGTGACGGTGGCCGACTTCATGCGCCTGGCCAACCTGGACACACACGAGGGGCTGGGACAGCGCTTGCGCACGCTGGTCATGGGGCGCGGCGGTCAACCCCAGGCGGTGGGCGAGATCATGTCGCACCCGGTGCAGGTGGCCCGCGCAGGGCAGCACGCGATGGATCTGGTCCCCCTGTTTTCGCAGGGCGGGCACCATCACATTCCCATCGTGGACGATGTGGACCACCTCGTGGGCATCATCACCCAGACCGACCTGGTGCGTACTTTGGCTTCTGCAGTGCAGGGGCGATAGCGGACGGCAGCTGCGCTCCATGGAAGGCGCGGCGCCCGCGCCACACGGGCGCGCGGCCGTGCCATAGGCAAAACATGGGTTGTCGCGGTACAATTGACAGGCTTTGCGCAGTGCTGACGCCTGTTCATTGACGCCGTCTCCCGGCCCTCTGCCTGATCTGCGCCCTGGGTGCAGCGACTCCCACCGCCCGCCATGCACCGTGTGTCGAGTTTCGACAACGCTGCAGCTGCCGTGGTGAATGCAAAAAACCGCTCAGGCGCCGACCACAGAACATTTGCTTTGAAGAGATAGAGAAACACATGGCCAAAGAAGAACTCATTGAAATGCAGGGCTCCGTCACGGAAGTCTTGCCGGACTCGCGCTTTCGCGTCACGCTGGACAACGGACACCAACTGATCGCCTACACCGGCGGCAAGATGCGCAAGCACCACATCCGTATCCTGGCGGG
>DATLGV010000504.1:0-6511 GCA_035540275.1 Acidovorax sp.
GGATGCTGCGTTGCGCCCCGGCGTGCAGGCCTTGCTGTTCCAGGTATTGCGCCAGGCCGGTCGGGCCGAGGCCCTGCGCCGACAGCTGGCCGCCCGCGCCCCGGCACCCGCCGCCGATGCCCTGCTGTGCAGCGCATTGGCGCTCTGCTGGGACCCGCAGGCCTCGCCCTACGAACCCTTCACTCTGGTGAACCAGGCGGTGGAGGCGGCCAAGCACCATCCGGCCACGCGCGCGCAGGCCTCGTTCATCAACGGCTGCCTGCGCCGTTTTCTGCGCGAGCGCGACGCCCTGGTGGCTGCCACCGACAACGATCCCGTGGCGCGCTGGAACCACCCGGCATGGTGGGTGCAGCGCCTGCGCAAGGACCACCCCCAGCACTGGGAGCAGATCCTGCAGGCCAACAACGCCCACGCCCCCATGGTGTTGCGGGTGAATGAGCAAAAATGCACGGTAACGCAGTATCTACATGCCTTGGATGCTATTGGTTTGGGAGCGACGGCGATCGGCCAGCACGGCGTTGCCCTGCGCCAGGCCGTGCCCGTGCAGTCCCTGCCACACTTTGCAGAGGGCTGGGTGTCGGTGCAGGACGCTGCTGCCCAACAGGCAGCCCCTTTGCTGCTGCAAGGGCTGGACCTGAGCCAGCCCCTGCGCGTGCTGGACGCCTGCGCTGCCCCGGGCGGCAAGACGGCGCACCTGCTGGAGATGGCGGGTCCGCAGTCCCCCTTGCAGGTCACGGCGTTGGAGATCGACGCCACCCGCAGCACCCGCATTGGTGACACCCTGCAGCGCCTGGGGCTGACGGCCCAGGTCTTGGTGGCCGATGCGGCGCGCCCGCAAGACTGGTGGCAGTCGCAGTGCGGCGGCGTACTGTTCGACGCCATCCTGCTCGACGCACCGTGCACGGCGTCCGGCATCGTGCGGCGCCACCCGGATGTGCGCTGGCTGCGCCGCGAGTCCGACATCGCCCAGCTGGCGACCCTGCAGGCGGCCCTGCTCAAGGCGCTGTGGCCGCTGGTGCGTCCGGGCGGGCGCCTGCTGTATTGCACTTGCTCCGTCTTCCGTGCGGAGGGCGATGCCCAGGTGCAAACGTTTCTTGCACACAACACCAATGCGCAATTGCTGCCTTCGCCGGGCCATTTAATCCCTGGCAACGCGGACAAGGGCGGGGCTGTCCGGGACAATCTGAACGGTGACCACGACGGCTTTTTTTACGCACTGTTGCAAAAATCGGCGCAATGAGCCCAGTCCGGCCCATTGGCTGCTGGTTTGTGCTTGCATGCTGCTCTTATGGGCGGGCGTGTTTGGCCTGGCGCCACAGGCCCGGGCCGCGCAAGCCGCCCCTACCGAAGTCGGCGACCTGCGCCTGGACCGGGGCGATGACGGCCTGTATCTGAGCGCCAACCTGCAATTTGAACTGCCCGAGCTGGCCGAAGACGCCCTGCAAAAAGGCATTCCCATGTTCTTCGTGGCGGACGCCCAGGTGCTGCGCGACCGCTGGTACTGGTCGGACCGGCAGGTGGCCGAGACCACCCGGTATTTCCGCCTGAGCTACCAGCCGCTCACCCGCCGGTGGCGTCTGAACATCTCTTCGACGCCCTTCACCAACAGCGGGCTGGGGGTAGTGCTGGGTCAGAATTTTGACAACTACGCCGATGCGCTGTCGGCGATTCAACGGTTTTCGCACTGGAAGATCGCTGAACGGGATGTGATCGAGTCAGATGCCGTGCATACGGTGAATTTCCGCTTCCGCCTCGACATGTCCCAACTGCCCCGCCCCTTCCAGATCGGCGCTGTGGGTCGCTCGGGCTGGAACCTGCTCGTGTCCCGCAGCCAGCGCCTGGGCGCAGAATCTGCCAAGTGAGCACCACCCCCCCGCCACCCGGCGTTTCGGCATCGACCCACGCCACGGCCCGCCAGTCCCGCGCGGTGCGCTGGGCTGTGGGGGTGGGGGCCGCCATCATGTCGGCCATCGGCATGGTGCTGCTGTTCTTGCTGACGCTGGCCACCAACAACCGCGTGCTGTACGAGCGCAACTACGCCTGGCTGTTTGGCGTCAACGTGTTTGTGGCCTTGCTGCTGCTGCTGGTGCTGGGCTGGGTGGCTGTGCGCCTGGGCCTGCGCTTGCGCCGGGGGCGCTTTGGCAGCCGCCTGCTGGTCAAACTGGCGGCCATTTTTGCGCTGGTGGGGCTCATGCCGGGGCTGCTGATCTATGTGGTGTCTTACCAGTTCGTCACGCGCTCCATCGAAAGCTGGTTCGACGTGAAGGTGGAGGGGGCCCTGTCTGCGGGCGTCAACCTCGCCCGCGTGTCGCTGGACTCGCTGGCCACGGACATGGCGGCCAAGACCCGCAACGCCAGCGCCCAGGTGGCCCAGGTGCCCGATGCCGCTGCGGGCCTGGTGCTGGAGCGCATTCGGGACCAATTGGGCGCGACCGACGTGGTGCTCTGGAACGCGTCCGGCCAGGCGGTGGCCAGCGCGGGGCAGTCGCGGTTCAGCCTCAACCCTGAGCGGCCCGGCGCGGCCTCGCTGCGCACGGCGCGCCAGCAGCGCGCCACGGCGCAGATCGAAGGGCTGGACGACATTGCCGACCCGGCCGCCGCGCAGAACGCGCGGGTCAAGGTGCTGGCCCTGGTCAGCAGCCCCAGCGTGGGCCTGTTGATGGAGCCGCGCTACCTGCAGGCCACCTTGCCCCTGCCACCGGCCCTGGTGGCCAATGCCATCGCCGTGCAGGAAGCCAACCGCGAATACCAGGAACGCGCTCTCGCCCGGGGCGGGCTGCGGCGGATGTATGTGGGCACGCTCACGCTGAGCCTGTTTCTTGCCGTGTTTGGGGCGGTGCTGCTGGCGGTGCTGCTGGGCAACCAGCTGGCGCGGCCCCTGCTGGTGCTTGCCGAAGGGGTGCGCGAGGTGGCTGCCGGCAACCTGAGTCCCAAGGCCGCGCTGCAAAGCAAGGACGAGCTGGGCGGGCTTACGCGCTCGTTTGCGCTGATGACCCAGCAATTGGCGGACGCACGCCAGGCGGTGGAGCAGAGCATGGGCGAGGTCGATGCCTCCCGCGCCAACCTGCAAACGATTCTGGACAACCTCACGGCGGGCGTCATCGTGCTGGACGCGCAGGGACTGATCCGCTCATCCAACCCGGGCGCCACCCGCATCCTGCGCGCCCCCATGGCCGCTTATGAGGGGCGGCCGCTGTCCGAAGTGCCCGGCCTGGCGGAGTTTGCCGCGTCGGTCCAGGGCCATTTCGATGCCTTTCTGGGGGACCATGAGCGCCACGGCCTGGACCACTGGCAGCAGCCGTTTGAACTGCATGCCTCCTCTGGCGGGGCCGGGCAACATGCCACCAGCCTGGTCGCGCGGGGTGCCGAGCTGCCCGATGCCACCCGACTGTTGGTTTTTGACGACATTTCGGAGATCGTTTCGGCCCAGCGCGCGCAGGCCTGGGGCGAGGTGGCACGCCGGCTCGCGCACGAAATCAAGAACCCGCTGACCCCCATCCAGCTGTCGGCCGAGCGGCTCGAGATGAAGCTGTCAGGCAAGCTGCCGGACGCTGAACAGGCCATCCTCGCCAAGTCCGTCAAAACCATCGTCGATCAGGTCGATGCCATGAAGCGGCTCGTCAACGAGTTCCGCGATTACGCGCGCCTGCCCGCAGCCGAGTTGCATGCGCTGGACCTCAATGCGCTGGTCGTGGACCTGCTTCAACTATATGGCGCAGAAAACGCCACCGTGCCTGTAGAGGCCGAGCTGGACCCGCGCTGCCCCTGGATTGCGGGCGATGCGCAGCAGTTGCGCCAGGTCGTGCACAACCTGCTGCAAAACGCCCAGGATGCGACCGAACAAGCCCGCACCGGGGCCTCCGAGTCGGTGCCATCGGTGCGCATCAGCACCCGCTGGAGCGAATCCTCACGCCGAGTGCGGCTCACGGTGTCGGACAGCGGCGGGGGCTTTCCATCCCACATCCTGCAGCGCGCGTTCGAGCCCTATGTCACCACCAAGCCGCGCGGCACCGGCCTGGGTTTGGCCGTGGTCAAAAAGATCGCAGATGAGCACGGCGCGCGCATAGAGCTGTCCAACCGCACCGAAGACGGCGTGGTGCGCGGCGCCCAAGTGTCGTTATCATTCGCCCCTGAACCAGCGGTGGCGTCATAACAACACCGTCCCGCAGTATCCCCAAGGCGCTTCAACACACATGGCAAACATTCTGGTGGTCGATGACGAGCTCGGCATTCGTGACCTGTTGTCGGAAATTCTGAACGATGAAGGTCACAGCGTGGACCTCGCAGAGAACGCCACCCAGGCCCGGGCCGCCCGGACGGGCAACGCCTACGACCTGGTGCTGCTGGACATCTGGATGCCCGACACCGATGGCGTTTCCTTGCTCAAGGAGTGGGCCACCGCTGGCGTACTGACCATGCCGGTCATCATGATGAGCGGCCACGCCACCATCGACACGGCGGTGGAGGCCACCCGCATCGGCGCCTTCTCGTTCCTCGAAAAGCCCATCACCCTGCAAAAACTGCTCAAGGCCGTAGAGCAGGGGCTGGCCCGCAACGTACCCCATCAGGCCGCATCGGTGGCCACTGCCACCGCACCGGCTGCCGTGCCGGCCGACCCCACCTTCTCGCAGCTGCCGGCCGTCTCGGCGGTGATGGCAGGGGTAGACCCCGGTCCGCACGCCCACCAGGGCTTCGACCTGGACCGCCCCCTGCGCGAGGCGCGCGACGGCTTCGAAAAGGCCTACTTCGAGTTCCACCTGGCCCGCGAAGGCGGCTCCATGACCCGTGTGGCCGAAAAGACGGGTCTGGAGCGCACCCACCTGTACCGCAAACTCCGCCAGCTGGGCGTGGATCTGGGGCGCGGCAAGCGCGGCTGATCAATTAATTTGTGCCTTTTGCCGGAAGGCCCCGTTTTTTCTGGCTATAATTCGAGGCTCAGGCCCGGTAGCTCAGTCGGTAGAGCAGAGGATTGAAAATCCTTGTGTCGGTGGTTCGATTCCGCCCCAGGCCACCAGTGTTCATGCGCCCCAGCGCCCGAAAGGGTTCTGGGGCGTTTCTACATTTGCGCGCGAACTTCTACAAAAGCTGCAATCGAGTGGGGGCGCTAGATCAGGCCCTGTGCCTCGCGCAGTTGTGCCGCAGACAGCGGCATCATCCTTTTTTCCAGCGCCTCGATCAGTTCGTTGGCGGAGCGCGGAGGGTTCTTCCAGCGCGCACGCATCATCTTGATGGCTTCGAGGGCGCTCAATTCCTGGAGCTGGAGTTGGTTCATCACGAAGTCGTCCGGGTGCTGAACTTCAATGCCGTGAGGGGCCAGGACTGATAGAGGAAAGTCCTTGGTGTTGAACGTGACGATGGCATCAGCATGGCCCGCGATCGCTGCAGCCAGGACATGCTGATCCTTGGGGTCGGGCAATCTGATGCAGCCCACGAGGGGCTGATAGTTCTGGACCAGACAATCTGGAATTGCCCGGTTCATCGCGGCCACGATGGCTGGCAATTTGCTTGCGTACTCCGGTTTGTCTTGGGCCAGGTTGCGCGTCCATTCTTCGTGAATCGCATCGGTCCATCGTGCGTGATACAGGCCCGCTGCAGCCAGGCTGAGCAAGAGATCACGAACGAGAGTCGGATACAGCGTGTTGGCATCCAAGATCGCCGTGTAACGTGCTGAGCCTGCCATTCAAAATTCCATTCCTAGGTCCTCTGATAGGTCTGTCAGCTCTTGAAGAGCGGCAGCGGTGTTCGTCCGTTGCTCAGCCTTGTAACGCTGTAGTTCGGCGTACTCAATGCGCCGATGCCGATTGACCTTGTGGCACTTCAATCGACCGGCCTCAATCTCCTTGATGACGAAGGGGCGCGAGACGTTGAGGAAGGCTGCTGCCTCTTGGGTTGTCAGCTCGTGCCTTTGAGGCATGAGGACGATGGGCTGCTGCTGGGCCATTCTCTTCAGAACTTCGGCGAAAAATCGCAGCGCCTGCGGAGGAAGCACCAGCGCCGGTGCGTCTGTCTCTTTGCCGCCCTCATCGACCAGCACGATGCGTGGCGCATTCGAGTGATCCAGAGCTGTAGTGAGGCAGCGATAGGCCACCTTGGCCATTTCCGCCTCCTCTTCGCTCACTACTGGTTCAAGCAGGTCTGGCGCTTTCATTTGGTTCTCCTTGGGGTGCTCAGAAAAGACTTTGAGTCATTTTATGCATATTCGCATTATTCGAATCAATCGAATTAAACGAAGTTCCCCTGAGCGTGATCTGCACGTATCCAACCAAGGGGGTAGCTACCGGAGGGGTCTTACGCGCTCTCCCACTCGACTTTTCACATAGTGCTCTGTCATCTCCCGATTTTTGTGCGCCAGCAGCTTTTGCGAGTGCGCGAGATCCCCTGTGTCCGTCGCAGCCTTCGCCCGAATGTCCCGAAACTGAAAATCTACCTTCGCCAGCGTGCGTGCCTTGTCAAAGCGTGAGCGCAGCGCCCCCTGGCTTAGCGGCTGGCCGTTCTCGTCCTGAATCAGAAA
>DATLGV010000505.1:0-5000 GCA_035540275.1 Acidovorax sp.
CTGTATGGCAAGCCCACCACGATCAACAACACCGAGACTTTTGCGGCCGTGCCGTGGATCATCCGCAACGGCGGGGCGGCTTACCTGGAGTGCGGCAAGCCCAACAACGGCGGCACCAAGATTTTCTCGGTGTCTGGTGACGTCGAAAAGCCCGGCAACTACGAGGTGCCACTGGGTACCCCGTTTGCCAAGCTGCTGGAACTGGCAGGCGGCGTGCGCAAGGGGCGCCAGCTCAAGGCGGTGATCCCTGGTGGTTCGTCGGCCCCTGTCCTGCCTGCATCCGTCATCATGGAATGCACGATGGACTACGACTCCATTGCCAAGGCCGGCTCCATGCTGGGCTCGGGGGCCGTGATCGTCATGGACGACTCGCGGAGCATGGTCGAGAGCCTGCTGCGTCTGTCATATTTCTATTCGCACGAATCCTGCGGCCAATGCACGCCTTGCCGCGAAGGCACGGGCTGGATGTGGCGCGTGATCGATCGCATCCAGCACGGCCAGGGCCGCGAGGGCGACCTGGATCTGCTCAATTCGGTGGCAGACAACATCCAGGGCCGCACCATCTGTGCGCTGGGTGATGCCGCCGCCATGCCTGTGCGGGCCATGATCAAACACTTCCGTCCCGAGTTTGAGGCACTGATCCGGAACAAGGCTCCACAAGCCGCGACGTCCGTCTGATCGCGAGAGAACATATGGTTGAAATTGAACTGGACGGTCAGAAGGTGGAAGTCGCCGAAGGCTGCATGGTGATGCATGCGGCTGAAAAGGCGGGCACTTACATTCCGCATTTCTGCTACCACAAGAAGCTTTCGATCGCCGCCAATTGCCGCATGTGCCTGGTGGACGTTGAAAAAGCGCCCAAGCCCATGCCTGCCTGCGCCACGCCGGTCACGCAAGGCATGATCGTGCGCACCAAGAGCGACAAGGCCATCAAGGCCCAGCAGTCGGTCATGGAGTTTTTGCTCATTAACCACCCATTAGACTGCCCCATCTGCGACCAGGGTGGCGAGTGCCAGCTGCAGGATTTGGCGGTGGGATACGGCGGCTCCTCCTCGCGTTACGAGGAAGAGAAACGCGTGGTGTTCCACAAGGACGTGGGCCCGCTGATCTCCATGGAGGAGATGAGCCGTTGCATCCACTGCACCCGCTGCGTGCGCTTCGGCCAGGAGGTGGCGGGCGTGATGGAACTCGGCATGATCCATCGTGGCGAGCATTCTGAAATCACCACGGTCACCGGCGACACGGTGGACTCCGAGCTGTCGGGCAACATGATCGACATCTGCCCCGTGGGAGCGCTGACCAGCAAACCTTTCCGCTACAGCGCCCGCACCTGGGAGCTGTCGCGCCGCCGCTCGGTGAGTCCGCATGATTCCACCGGCGCCAACCTCATCGTCCAGGTCAAGAACCACAAGGTCATGCGCGTTGTGCCTTTTGAAAACGAGGCCGTCAACGAATGCTGGATCGCCGACCGCGACCGTTTCTCGTACGAAGCGCTCAACGGTGACGACCGCCTGACCCAGCCCATGCTCAAGCAGGGCGGGGTGTGGAAGGAAGTGGACTGGCAGACTGCGCTGGAATATGTGGCCAACGGTCTCAAGAACATCAAGAACGATCACGGCGCTGCAAGCATCGGTGCGCTGGTAAGCCCTCACAGCACCGTGGAAGAGCTGTATCTGGCCAGTGCCCTGGTGCGTGGTCTTGGCAGCGACAACATCGACTATCGCCTGCGCAACGCCGAGTTCGCTGCGCCCGAAGGTATCCGCTGGCTCGGTACGTCTATCGCTTCGTTGTCCACGCTGCAGCGCGTGCTGGTCGTGGGCTCCAACCTGCGCAAGGACCATCCCCTGTTTGCACAGCGCATCCGCCAGGCGGCCCGCCATGGCTGCCAGGTCAGCGCCATCGCTTCGGTCGCCGATGACTGGGCCCTGCCGGTGCAGACATTTGTGGAACAGAGTGCGGGCCAATGGGTGGAGATGCTCGGAGGCATTGCTTCCGCCATCGCCCAGGAAAAGGGCATTCCTGCTCCGCAAGGTGCCGGTGTGGCCAACGAGGCTGCCCAGGCCATCGCCCGCTCGCTGCTGGGCGGAGAGCGCAAGGCTGTGCTGCTGGGCAATGCGGCGGCGCACCATGCGCAAGCCACCCCATTGCTGGCATGGGCCAACTGGATCGCAGAGAACACCGGCGCGACGGTGGGCTACCTGACAGAGGCCGCCAATACGGTGGGCGCGCAGTTTGCGGGTGCTCACCCTGTCAACGGTGGACTGAATGCGGGCCAAATGCTCTCCGGTGGTTTGAAGGCGGCGGTGCTGCTGAACACCGAGCCCGTCCATGATTCCGCGGTGGGTGCTCAGGCTGCGGCTACGCTTGCCAATGCAGAGATGGTGGTCACGTTGAGCCCCTTCAAGGCCAACATGGAGTTCAGTGACGTTTTGTTGCCCATTGCTCCGTTCACGGAAACCTCGGGCAGCTTTGTCAACGCCGAAGGACGCATGCAGAGCTTCCATGCCGTGGTGCGCCCTCTGGGCGATACTCGTCCCGCGTGGAAGGTCCTGCGTGTGCTGGCCAACCTGCTGGGTGTGCCGGGCTTCGACTTCGAAACCTCCCAGGACGTTCTGGCTCAGGCCACGAATGCCCCTGCCGGTACCGTCACGCACGTGCCGGCTGCACAGCTGACGAATGCTGTGAAGGCAGTGCCTGCAGCGACCGCTGCAGCTGCAGCTGGTGAACCGGTCGTGGCTTCCATCTATCAACTGGACGGCCTGGTGCGCCGTTCCACGTCGCTGCAGCTCACTGCCGACGCACGCCTGGCACGTGAAGGAGTGGCCGCATGATCGACGCGATCTACAACGCGGGCCTGAACCTGCTCTCCTTTGGGTGGTGGACCGGCATCGTCTGGCCAGTGCTCTGGATCCTGATCAAGATCGTCTGCATCCTGGCACCGCTCATGGGTGCCGTGGCCTACCTCACATTGTGGGAGCGCAAGCTGCTGGGCTTCATGCAGGTGCGCCATGGCCCCAATCGCGTGGGACCCCTGGGACTGCTGCAGCCCATCGCTGACGCACTGAAGCTGCTGACCAAGGAAATCATCCAGCCCACGGCGGCCAGCAAGGGCCTGTTCGTCCTCGGACCCGTCATGGCCATCATGCCGGCCCTGGCCGCCTGGGTGGCGATTCCCTTCGGTCCCGACGTGGCCTTGGCGAATGTGAATGCCGGTCTGCTGCTGGTGATGGCCATTACCTCCATCGAGGTCTACGGTGTGATCATTGCGGGCTGGGCCTCCAATTCCAAGTACGCATTCCTGGGCGCACTGCGGGCCTCGGCACAGATGGTGAGCTATGAAATCGCGATGGGCTTCTGCTTCCTGGTCGTGATCATGGTGTCGGGCAGCATGAACCTGACGGAAATCGTGCTGGGGCAGGGCCGGGGCATGGCCGCCGACAAGGGCTTGACGTTCCTGTCGTGGAATTGGTTGCCCCTGCTGCCTATCTTCCTCGTGTACCTGATTTCCGGCGTGGCAGAAACCAATCGCCACCCCTTTGACGTGGTGGAAGGCGAGGCAGAAATCGTGGCCGGCCACATGGTCGAATATTCGGGTATGGGTTTCGCGATCTTCTTCCTGGCCGAGTACGCCAGCATGTGGCTCGTATCCATTCTGGCCGCTCTCATGTTCTTGGGAGGTTGGCTGCCCCCCATCGACAGCGTGGTGTTCAACTGGATTCCCGGTTGGATCTGGCTGGGTCTCAAGACCTTCCTCGTGGTGTCCATGTTCATCTGGATCCGCGCAACGTTCCCGCGCTTCCGTTATGACCAGATCATGCGCCTGGGCTGGAAGATCTTCATCCCGGTCACGCTGGTGTATTTGTTGTTTGTTGGCGGGTGGTTGCTCTCGCCTTGGAATATCTGGAAATAAGCGGGGACACAAATGACTGCTGTTGCTGCTGCTGCACCTTTTTCGTTCAAGGATTTCTTCAAGAGCTTCATGCTCGTGGAGTTGCTCAAGGGGATGGCCCTGACTGGCCGTTATGCATTTCGCCGCAAGGTGACCGTGCAGTTTCCCGAAGAGAAGACGCCTTTGTCGCCACGCTTTCGCGGCCTGCATGCGCTGCGCCGTTACGACAACGGCGAGGAGCGTTGCATTGCCTGCAAGCTGTGCGAGGCTGTATGCCCCGCGATGGCCATCACCATCGAATCGGATGTGCGGGCGGACGGTTCGCGTCGCACCACGCGCTACGACATCGACCTGACCAAATGCATTTTCTGCGGTTTCTGCGAAGAGAGCTGCCCGGTCGACTCGATTGTCGAGACACACATCTTTGAATACCACGGCGAAAAGCGTGGTGACCTGTATTTCACGAAGGACATGCTCTTGGCCGTGGGCGACCGGTACGAAGGTGAAATTGCGGCAGCCAAGGCTGCAGACGCCAAGTACCGCTGAGCGGTGCGGGGTTCAGCCTCTTTGCCAGACTTTCTATAAAGACCCGATTCATGGACGCCAAGACTGGTTTCTTCTATCTCTTCTCGGTGGTGCTGCTGTTCGCGGCCTTCCGGGTGATCACTGCGCGCAACCCTGTGCATGCGGTGCTGTACCTCATCCTTGCGTTCTCGCAGGCGGCGGCCGTCTGGCTTTTGCTCAAGGCAGAGTTCCTGGCCATCGCACTGGTGCTGGTGTACCTGGGCGCGGTCATGGTGCTCTTCCTGTTCGTGGTGATGATGCTGGACATCCACATCGATACCGTGCGCAAGGGGTTCTGGAAGCATTTCCCCTTGGCAGCTACTGTCGGGGCCCTGATCGCGCTCGAAATGGCGGCGGTACTGATGGGTGGTTTCCGCAGCATTGACGAACCCAAGGCGGTGGCGATGGTAGTGGATGCCGCTGGCCACGTCGTGCAGTATTCCAACACCAAGGCGCTGGGCAAACTGCTGTACACCGAGTACCTGTATCCCGTTGAAATCGCAGCGGTCATCCTCCTGGTTGCCATGGTCGCGGCCATTGCATTGAC
>DATLGV010000506.1:0-7725 GCA_035540275.1 Acidovorax sp.
GGCGATGGTGGTGGGCTCCAGCACAGACTATGTGTGGGTGCTGTCCCGCACCCCCACCCTGCCCTGGCATGTGCGCGAACACCTGATGGAGCGTGCCCAGGCACTGGGCGTGGATGTGCGCAAGCTCGTCTGGGCCCAGCCCGGCGTGGAGCAACATGCGCGGCGCCCGGCGGTCAGGACCTGATCACCGCGCACAAGGGCATGGTCCCGTGCAGGGTGCAGACACCAGACCGCCCTGCGCCACAGGGGCGCGATGCATTCAAATTTGATAGCAGCTTGCGAAGATTCCACGGGCGCCTGCAGCCCATTTGATTTGGCTTGGAAACTATCCGCCAGCCACCGTAGCGGCTGCCACCAGCCGCTGCGTGTAGGGGTGCTGGGGTGCATCCAGCACATCCGCCACGCTGCCGCTTTCGAGCACCGCACCGTCCTTCATCACCAGTACATCGTGTGCCATGGCGCGGATCACGTCCACGTCGTGGGTGATGAGCAGGTAGCTCAGGCCCTTTTCTTTTTGCAGGCGTTGCAGCAAGCCCAGCACCTGCTGCTGGATGGTGACATCGAGCGCGCTGGTGGGCTCGTCGAGCACCAGCACCTGTGGCTGCACGATGAGGGCTCGCGCCACGGCCAGGCGCTGGCGCTGGCCGCCCGAAAATTCATGCGGGTAGCGCTCCAAAAGGCGCGGGTATTGCGCCTCGGCCAAGCCTACTTCGGACAGCACGGCCTCCACACGCGCGCGGCGTTCGGCCACGGTGAGTGCGGGCTCATGCACCTTCAGGCCCTCACCCACGATTTCTTCGACCGTGAGGCGCGGAGACAGGGACGAGAACGGGTCCTGGAACACCACCTGCACCCGGCGGCGAAGCTGCTGGTTGGTGGGCGTGTTGCGCATGGCGGGCTGCTGCCACGCTTGCCCGCCCACCTGCAATTGCCCCGTCGATGGCAACAGCCCCAGGATGGCCTGGGCCAGCGTGGACTTGCCCGAGCCGGATTCGCCCACCACGCCCAGCGTCTGGCCGGGCAGCAATTGCAGCGTGGCGCCCTGCACCGCCACAAACTCGCCCTTTTGGAACCAGCCCTTGATGCCCGGCAGCGGCGTGGGGTAGACCACGCGCAGGTCCTGTGTCTGCACCACGGGCGCCGTGCCTGCGAGCGGTTCGGCCTCCACCACATCGCGGCGCGGCTGGCTGGCGATCAGGCGGCGGGTGTAGGCATGCTGGGGTGCACCAAACACTTCGGCTACCGGCCCCTGCTCTACCAGCACGCCCTGCTCCATCACGGCCACGCGGTCGGCAAAACGGCGCACCAGGTTCAGGTCGTGCGTGATCAGCAGCACGGCCATGCCGGTCTGGCGCTGCAGGTCGCTCAGCAGGTCCAGGATCTGGCCGCGCAGGGTCACATCGAGCGCGGTGGTGGGCTCGTCGGCCAGCAGCAGCTTGGGGCTGCTGGCCAGGGCCATGGCGATCATGGCGCGCTGGCGCTGGCCGCCGCTGAGCTGGTGCGGAAAACTGTTGGCGCGGCGCGCGGGCTCGGGGATGCCGGTTTGCGCCAGCAGATCGATGGCCGCCTGCGCGCACTGGGCACCAGTGAGGCCGCGCTTGAGCAGCAGGATCTCGGCAATCTGCTGGCCAATCGTCATCAGCGGGTTGAGCGCGGTCATGGGCTCCTGGAACACCATGGCGATGTCGCCCCCGCGCACGCCGCGCATCTCGCGCTCGGTCATCGCCAGCAGGTCACCCCGCCCCTGCAGCAGGGCCTGGCCAGTGATGGCGGCATTGCCCGCCAGCCGCAGCAGGCTCAGCGCGGTGATGGTCTTGCCCGAGCCAGACTCGCCCACCAGCGCGAGCTTTTCGCCTGCGGCCAATGTGAAGCTGACGCCGCGCACCACCTCTTTGGAGCCGAAACGCACATGCAGGTCGTGGACTTCAAGCAGCGCGGGTTTCATGGCGGGTGCAGTCATGGTCACAGATCCGCCTTTCTGGGGTCCAGCGCATCGCGCAGCGCATCGCCCATGAAGGTCAGCAGCAACAGGGTGACCACCAGCACGCCAAAGGTGGACAGCGAGATCCACCACGCATCAATGCTGTTCTTGCCCTGGCTCAGCAACTCGCCCAGCGAGGGCGTGCCCGGCGGTACCCCCAGGCCCAGAAAATCGAGCGAGGTCAGCGCCAGGATCGCGCCGCTCATGCGAAACGGCAGGAACGTGACCACCGGCGTGAGGCTGTTGGGCAGGATGTGGCGCCAGATGATCTGGCTGTTGCTCACGCCCAGGGCGCGGGCTGCCTTCACGTAGTCGAGCTGGCGGTTGCGCAGGAACTCGGCGCGCACATAGTCCGACAAACCCATCCAGCCAAACAGGCTCAGCAAGATGAGCAGCAACGCAATGCTGGGCGCAAACACCGCGCTGAAGATGATGAGCAGATACAGCTCGGGCATGGAGCCCCAGATCTCGATGAAGCGCTGGAACGCCAGGTCGGTCTTGCCGCCAAAGAAGCCCTGGATGGCCCCTGTGATCACGCCCAGCAGCACGCCCGTGGTAGTGAGCGCCAGGCCAAACAGCACGCTCACCCGAAAACCGTACAGCAGCTGTGCCAGCAGGTCGCGCCCCCGGTCGTCCGTGCCCAGCCAGTTGTCGCCCGTGGGGGCCGAAGGGTTGGGCGCCTTGGCAAAGTAGTTGAGCGTATTGGGGCCGTAACGGTTGAGGGTGTACAGCGCCCAGTTGCTACCCATGCTCAGCCGCTCCTGGATGAAGGGGTCAAGGTAGTCGGTGGGGGTCTCGAAGTCACCCCCGAAGGTCTTCTCGGGGTAGTCCTTGAGCAGGGGGAAGTAGGTCTGTCCCTCGTAGCGCACGATCAGTGGCTTGTCATTGCTGACCAGCTCGGCGCACAGGCTCACCAGCACCAGGGCGCAGAAAACCAGCAGGCTCCAGTACCCCAGGCGGTTGCGCTGGAAGCGCAGCCAGGCACGGCGGGACGGGGAGAGTGAAATCGGGGTAGCAGCAGGACTCATCGGGGCCATCGGTGCGTTCGGGCTAGTCAAACTTCACGCGCGGGTCCACCCACACATAGCAAAGGTCGCTGATGAGCTTGGTGACCAGCCCGATCAGCGTGAACAAATACAGCGTACCCAGCACCACGGGGTAGTCGCGGCGGATCACGCTTTCGTAGCTGAGCAGGCCCAGGCCGTCGAGCGAGAACAGGGTCTCGATGAGCAGCGAACCCGCAAAGAACGCGCCGATGAAGGCGGCCGGAAAGCCGGTGATGATGGGGATGAGCGCATTGCGGAACACATGCTTCCACAGCACTTGGCGCTCGCTCAGGCCCTTGGCGCGGGCCGTCAGCACGTACTGCTTGCGGATCTCTTCGAGGAACGCGTTCTTGGTCAGCATGGCAGTCACGGCAAAGCTGCCCAGCACCATGGCCGTGACGGGCAGCGTGATGTGCCACAGGTAGTCCACGATACGCGCGCCCCAGCTCAGCTCGTCCCAGTTGGCCGACGTGAGCCCCCGCAGCGGAAACCACTGCAGCTGTCCGCCAAAAATGACCAGCAGCGCCACGCCCAGCACAAAGCCCGGAATGGCGTAACCCAGCAGGATGAGCAGCGTGGTCACCAGGTCAAACCGCGACCCGGCCCGCACCGCCTTGGCCACGCCCAGCGGCACGGCAACGAGGTAGCTGATGAAGAAGGTCCACAGGCCCAGGCTGATGGAGACCGGCAATTTTTCTGCCACCAGTTGCCACACGTCCTTGTTCTGAAAGAAGCTCTTGCCCAGATCGAAACGCGCGAACTGGCCCAGCATCTGGATGAAACGTTCATGGGCAGGCTTGTCAAAGCCGTACAGGGCCTTGATCTGCTCCAGCCGCTTGGGGTCCACGCCCTGCGCGCCCCGGTAGCTCAGGCCACCGCCTTCGGCTCCGCCGCCGCCCACGCCAGCCTTGGCCTCGGCCATGTACTGCTCCACGGGGCCGCCCGGCACGAACTGGATCACCGCAAAGGTCAGCAGCAGCACGCCCAGCAGGGTGGGCAGCATCAGCAACACGCGTTTGAGGATGTAGGCAAACATGGGTGGGCTGGCGGGTGGTTATTTTTTGTCGGGCGCGGTCTGTGGCGGGATGCGCGCCCACCAGGTGTCGATGACCCAGCCCTCGCCGCTCGAGTACGGCGGCACCATGGCAGGCCTGGCCAGGCGCCAGGCGTTGTAGGCCATGCGATGTGTACCGGCCGTCCACTGCGGAATCAGGTAGTGGCTGTGCGCGATGATGCGCTCCAGCGCATGGCAGGCGGGCAGCAGTTGCGCCTCGGTTTTAGCCGATGTCATGGCCTTGATCATGGCGTCCACCGCAGGGTTCTTGACGCCCGCGAAGTTGCCGGAGTCTTCCACGTCGGCCGCCTGGCTGCCGAACATGTCGGCAAACTCCTGCCCCGGGTTGTTGGTGCCCTGGAACGCGAGCGAGGTGATGTCAAAGTCAAACTTCTGCAGCCGCTGCTGGTACAGCGCAAAGTCCACGGAGCGGAAACGCAGCGTGACACCGATCTTTTCGAGGTTGCGCATCCAGGGGGTGATGGTGCGCACGCCGCCTTCGTTGCTGTCCATGTATTCCAGCACCATCGCCTCGCCCTTCGCGTTGCGCAGGGCGCCATCGCGCACCTCCCAGCCTGCCTCTTTGAGCAGGGCCTGTGCCCGGCGCAGGTTGCCACGCAGCGAAGAATCACCATCAGTACGCGGTGGCACGGTCATGGGGCCGAAGGCGGCCGCAGGAATGTCTTGGCGGTAGGGCTCCATCAGCGCGAGCTCTTCGGGCGACGGGCTGCCCTTGGTTTCGCAGGCGGTGTTGCCAAACAGGCCGTTGACGCGCTGGTAGGCGCCGTAGAACATCTGGCGGTTCATCCACTCGTAGTCCAGGGCGAGGCCCAGGGCCTCGCGCACGCGCGCATCCTGCAGCAGCGGGCGGCGGGTGTTGAGCACGTAGCTCTGAAAGCCCGACGGCAGCTTGTGCTTGAACTCGCCCTTGACCAGTTCACCACTGTCGAACTTCTTGCCCGTGACACGGCGGGCCCAGTCGCCCGCGCTGAAGAACCGCATCAGGTCGAACTCGCCCGCCTTCAGGGCCTCCAGGCGCGCGGTGTTGTCCTTGTAGATCTTGACCAGGATGCGGTCGAAGTTGGCCGTGCCCTTGCGCACATTGAGGTCGCGCGCCCAGTACTGCGGGTCGCGCACGTAGGTGATGTCCTTGCCAAACCGCACGGGCCCGATCTTGTAGGGGCCGCTGCCGATGGGGATGTCCATCACCACCTGGTCAAAGGGCTTGGCCTTGCCGTTTTCCACGCCCCAGTCGCGGCTGAACACCGGCAAGCCCCCCACGGTGATGGGAAGCTCGCGGTTGGGCTGCTTGAAGCGATAGCGCACGGTGCGGTCGTTGATCACGTCCACGCCCGCCACCTCGATCAGCAAGGTCTTGTAGGCAGGCGAGGTGAAGGGGCCCACCAGCGTTTCGTAGCTGTGCTTCACGTCCTGGGCCAGCACCGGCTTGCCGTTGTGGAAGCGCGCCTCGGGCCGCAACCGGAAGGTGGCCGACAGTCCATCGGCGGCGACCTCCACATCTTCGGCCAACAGGCCATAGCCGGTTGCGGTCTCGTCCATGGAGCCCACCAGCAGCGAGTCGAACATCAGCGACGACAGGTAGGCGGGTGCGTTGCCCTTGATGGTGAACGGGTTGTACTTGTCAAAGGTGGACGTGCGCAGGTTGCTGACCAGCCGCAACTCGCCACCTTTGGGAGCATCGGGATTCACGTAGTCGAAATGCGCAAAGCCCGCCGGATAGCGTGGCGCGCCCCACAAAGCGTATGCATGCGCTGCCCACGCCGGAACAGCACACCCCATCAGCAACAAAGCCAGCCAAAACCGCATGCGACAATTCTGCACTACGTTCGCAGGGGCTTGCAGCCAAAGCCGCATATCCACATGCGCCGGGCGCCAAGCTTGCATTCCGCTATTCCACAAGGAGATTTCACATGGGTTTTCTGACCGGCAAAAAGCTGCTCATCACGGGCGTGCTGTCCAACCGCTCCATTGCCTACGGCATTGCCAAGGCCTGCCACGATCAAGGTGCCGAACTGGCGTTCAGCTACGTGGGCGAGCGCTTCAAGGACCGCATCACCGACTTTGCGGCCGAGTTCAACTCCCAGCTGGTGTTTGACTGCGACGTGGCCAGCGACGAGCAGATCGCGCGCATGTTTGCAGACCTGTCGCAGACCTGGCCCCAGTTTGACGGCTTTGTGCACAGCATCGGCTTTGCACCGCGCGAGGCCATTGCGGGCAACTTTCTGGACGGCCTGAGCCGCGAAGGCTTCCGCATTGCGCACGACATCAGCGCCTACAGCTTCCCGGCCATGGCCAAGGCGGCCCTGCCCTACCTGAACGACAAGTCGTCGCTGCTGACCCTGAGCTACCTGGGCGCACTGCGCTCCATCCCCAACTACAACACCATGGGCCTGGCCAAGGCGAGCCTCGAAGCCAGCGTGCGCTACCTGGCCGAGGCCGTGGGCCGCACCGAGGACGGCCGCAGCATCCGCGCCAACGGCATCAGCGCTGGCCCCATCAAGACGCTGGCCGCCAGCGGCATCAAGGACTTTGGCAAGCTGCTGAGCCGCGTGGCCGACGCCTCCCCCCTGCGCCGCAACGTGACGATTGAAGACGTGGGCAATGTGGCGGCTTTCCTGCTGTCGGACCTGGCATCGGGCATGACGGCCGAGATCACCTATGTGGACGGCGGCTTCAGCCAGACGGCGGGCCTGAGCGCCGACCAGGTGTAATCCGCGCCACGGGCTCACAGCCTTTTTGCACCAAACAGGCTTCTAGCGCTGATAGAACATGCGCTAGAAGCTATTTTTTTGATAGCGCACCACCACATGCTCCGCAGACACTGCCTGACCTGGCTGGGCCTTGCGCCCCTGGCCGCACTGAGCACCCCCCAGGCCTGGGCAGCCGACGCGCCCGCCCTGTTGCTGGCCAATGTGTACCGCCCCGGCATGCGCCTGGCGGACTACTGGGTGAGCGAGAAATACGACGGTGTGCGCGGCTACTGGGACGGCCACACCCTGCGCACGCGGGGTGGCGAGACCGTGGCGGCCCCGGCCTGGTTCACCGCCGGCTGGCCCGACACGCCCATGGACGGCGAGCTGTGGGCGGGACGCGGCCGCTTCAGCCATGCCCAGTCCACCGTGCGCCAGCAGCAGCCAGACGATGCCGCCTGGCGCGAGATGCGCTTCATGGTGTTTGACCTGCCCGCGCACGGCGGCACGTTTGACCAGCGCCTGCCCGCGCTGAACCAGCTCGCAGAGTCGCTGGGCCAGCCATGGGTGCAGGCAGTGCCCCAACAGCGTGTGGCCAACGATGCCGCGCTGCAAAAGCTGCTGCTGCGCACCGTGCGCGCGGGTGGCGAGGGGCTGATGCTGCACCGGGGCGCATCGATGTACCGTGCCGGGCGCAGTGACGACCTCATCAAGGTCAAGACCCACGAAGACACCGAGGCCAAGGTGGTCGCCCATCTGCCCGGCCAGGGCCGCCACGCCGGGCGGCTGGGGGCGCTGGTGGTGGAGATGCCTTCGGGCCAGCGGTTCCGGCTGGGCGCGGGGCTCACTGACGCCGAGCGCAACCACCCGCCGCCCGTGGGCAGCTGGGTGACCTACCGCTTTCGGGGCACCCACGACAGCGGCGTGCCGCGC
>DATLGV010000507.1:0-1897 GCA_035540275.1 Acidovorax sp.
TGGGCCAGGTCGTCGTTGCAGAAGAAGACGGCATCGACGCCGGGGCGGGTGCGCAGCAGCTCTTCCAGCAGTTCGCCGCCCAGCCGCATGGACGAGGGCTGCGGGCTCAGCAATTCCAGCCTGGGGTCGTACAGGCCCGCTTCGCGCAGGCAGCGGCGGTAGCCCTCGGCGCGCTGCATGGTGCGCGGGTCCAGCTGGGCCGCGACAAAAGCGACTTTCTGGTAGCCCCGCGCCAGCAGGTGGGCCGTCATGCTGTGGCCCGCATCCTGCTGCGAGAACCCTACGCAGAACACGCCGGGGGCCGAGGTCATCTCCATCAGGTGCACGCAGGGCACGCCGCTGGCCGCAATCAGATGGCGCGCGGCCTCGGTGCGGTCAAAGCCGGTGACCAGCAGGCCTGCCGGGCGGTGCGCGAGGTAGGTGCGCAGCAGTTGCTCTTCCTCCTGTGGGTCGTAGTGCGTGACCCCGATCAGTGCCTGATAGCCCTGTGGGAACAGGGTGCGATGCACGGCCTCCAGCACGTCCACAAACAGGGCGTTGGACAACAGCGGCACCAGCACCGGCACCTGCACGCTGCGCTGCGAGGCCAGTGCGCGGGCGGCGGGGTCGGGCACGTAGCCCAGTTGCTCGGCGGCAGCTTTCACGCGCTGCACCAGTTCCTGCGCCACGCCACGTTCACCGCGCAAGGCGCGGGACGCGGTGATGGGGCTCACCTCGGCGGCCTTGGCCACTTCGCTCAATGTGATGCGGCCGCTGGAGCGGCGTTTTGTCTCGGGTTTTTTCAAGGGTTAACCCTGATTATGGTTGGGGGTGATGTGGTTAGGATAGCGCTGTCCAAACTCTTGGGCAAGGTGACACAAGCCATTTTGGATCAAGTCGCTGAACTTGCCACAGTTTGTGCGGCATCCAGACCGGGTGCCTTTTTTATGGATCGATTGGATAGCGCTACCAATATGAGTTTTCAAGCGTCACCCGCTTTCGTGGTCGTCATGGGCGTGGCGGGCTGCGGCAAGTCGAGCCTGGGTTCTGCCCTGGCACAGGCCGAGGGCCTGCCCCTGATCGAAGGGGACGACCACCACAGCCCCGCGAGCCGCGAAAAGATGCGCCAGGGCATTGCACTGACCGACGCAGACCGTGAAGGCTGGCTGGCGACCTTGGGGCAACTGCTGCAAGCCCAGCCCCAGGGCGTGGTGCTCACCTGCTCGGCGCTCAAGAAGGTCTACCGGGACCGCCTGCGCAGCGCCTGCCCCGGGCTGCGTTTTGTCTTTCTGGAGATCGACCGCGCGAGCGCAGGCCAACGCGTGGCCGCCCGTGCGGGCACCCATTTTTTCTCCAGCGCTTTGGTGGACAGCCAGTTCGCCACGCTGGAATCGCCCGTGGGCGAGACCGGCGTGCTGCGCCTGGATGCCCTGCGTGATCTGCCCACACTGCAACAACAGGCATCCAGCTGGCTGGCCACGAAGGAGACCGCATGAGTTCCCCCGCACAACAAGCCGTGCCGCAGAGCCGCTTTGCACGGATCTCCCAGGTGCTCATGGCCGGCTGCCTGGGCGTGATGGCCGTGGCTGTGTTCATCAATGTGGTGCTGCGCTACGGCTTTGGCAGCGGCGTGGCGGCCAGCGAAGAGCTGTCCCGCCTGCTGTTCGTCTGGATGGTGTTCATCGGTGCCGCAGCGGCTTATCCGGCGGGTGAACACATGGCTTTTACCAGCCTGGCGGGCCTGCTGGCCCAGCGCCCTGCGGCCTTTGGCGTGCTCACGGCCGTGATCCGGCTGCTGGTGATCACCGCCAGCGCCATGCTGGCCTGGGGTGCCTGGCAACAGGTGGTGGTGGGCATGGGCAGCCGCTCGGTGGTCATGGCCTACCCGGCGGCCTTGCTGCCGCTGCCGGCTTTTTTG
>DATLGV010000508.1:0-3906 GCA_035540275.1 Acidovorax sp.
GTGCGGCAACGGGGCCGATTCAAGCAGCCGCAGCGTGATCTGGTTGACCGGCGCGGCCAGTGTGGTGCGCGCCAGGTTCTCGGCCAGCAGGCGCCGCAGGTGCGCCAGGTCGTAAGTGGCCTGGGCGGTGCGCACCTGCAGCGCCTGGGTGGGGGGCAGCGCCACGCCATCGATGCGCCGCAGGTCGTGGCGCCAGACCAGCTCCAGCGCCAGCACGCCCTGCTGGCGCGCCTGCAGCCAGGCCTGCAGGGCCGTCAGGCAGCGGCTGGCGCTCCACAGCAGTGCGTCGGCCGACGCAGCCAGTGCGGGCAGCTCGGTGGTCAGCACAAACTGCTCGGGCAGTTGCAGCCAGGCATGCGCCTCGGGGGCATCGCCCAGGGCCTGGTCCAGCACCTGCAGCACGCCCGCCCCCAGGCGCCGTGCCACGCCCGCGCGCGGCAAGGCCCGCAGCGCGCCCCAGGTACGGCAGCCCATGCGCTCCAGGCTGGCCACATGGGGGCGCAGCGCCGTCAGAGTGTGCAAGGGCAGGCGCTCTGCCCTGCCCTGCGGTGGGCAGGGGCGCCCAGCCAATGCCATGCGCAGCCGGGCCTGGGCCACGAGGGCCGTGGAGCCTGTACCCCACACGGCCGATGCACACGGTGGTCCGCCGGGTGATGTGCGGGGCGGCTGGGCCGTGGCCGATTCGCTGGCCAGGGCCTGACTTTCAACACTGCGGGCAGGCGCCTTGGCCGCAGCATCCTCCGCACCCCTGGCAGATGCGGTAGATGCGTCGACCCAGGCCTGCAGCACCAGCGCCAGCAGCGCCTCGCGCCCGCCCCACAGGCGCTCGGTGGTGGACACCTCCAGCAACACCGTCTCGCCATCGGCCAGCGCTACACGGGGCGTAAATCGCAAGGCCCACCAACCTGCAGCCGCACTCAGCGCTGCGGCATCTGCAAGCGTACCCATCGCTGCACCTGCGCCCGGAAGGGCGGCGGACTCATCGCGCCAGGGCCAAGGCAGTGCGATCCAGTGCATGCCCGCTCCCTTCTGGTCGCCCCCCTTGCACAGGGCGCGCCAGCACGACCCCGCCCCCCCAGATAGCGGCTGTCTGGCGCCGCGCCACCAGGGCGCTGGCCGCCTCCTGCGCGGCGCGGCGCCGCTGTGCCTGAGCGACCAGCACCTGCGCCAGCTGGGGATGGCAGCCCGGCAGATGGAGTGCCTGCGCCAACGGCGGCCCCCGGCGCTTGAGGATCTGCACCTGCATGCCAGGAGCGACCGCAGCGTCTCCTGGCAGTGCCAGCCCCTGCACCTGCAGCCGCAACAGGGCCGGTGATGTCTGCAATGAGGCATCGACCGGGCGGAACACCCAAAGCAATTGCTGCTGCTGGGCCGCCGCCAGTTGCAGCCGCCGCAGGGCGGCAGGCAGCGCCTGGGGCAGCCAGGCCATGACGGCCAGCACGCCCTGACAGCGCAGCGCCTGCTCGGCCGCCCACAAGGCCGCCATGGGAGAGTCGGCGCGCACCACGCACACCCGCTCTGCCCGCAAGCCCTGCGACTGCAGGGCCGGTCCAAAAGGCTCGCGCGGCGGCGCCACCAGCACCACGGCCCCGCTCTGGCGGGCCGTGGCCTGCGCCAGTGCCGGCAGCACCAGCTGCCATTCGTGCAAGCCCGCCAGGGGCTGCAGCACCTCGCTCAGGGCCCCTACCGGCCAGCCACCGCCCGGCAGCTGCGCGTCCAGCGCGGCATGACCCGTAGGCTGCACACGCTGCGTACCCGCCCCCATCGCGTCGGCATGCCATACCCCCGGTACGGAGGTGGGCAAATGGGACGCAAGCCGCAAAGAAGAGCGTGGCGCGGGCATGGTGGGAGGAAAGATTCAGGCAATTCAGGCAATACGAACACTGTAAATATAACCAGTATTTTGCCGCATGGGTGAACCTGGGCACGAAGACCCGCCAAGGACGTCGGCATGCGGAGACCGACACAGGCTGGCGAACCGCCCACGCGTTCGGGGCGGCGCTGAGGGGCCGCTCGCAAGCGCCGCCAACCAGGGGTTCAAGGGGGCCCCGTGTTGGCGATGTCAATCCGAGAGTCTGTTTACAGCGTGCGCATTGCCCAGTCGCACCAGTCCGCCACTGCCGCATCGGCAGGCGTGGCGCGGTCCGCGAGCTGAGGCCAGCGGCGGTGGCTGGCGTTCAGGATGCTTTGCAGCTGCCACACGGCTTCGCGCCCCACCAGGGCGACTTCGGCCATGCCCATCGCATCCCCTTGCAACTGTGCCAGCAACTCTCCCTGGTGCCGGGGGTGTGAGCCCGCTTCAATCAGGGCCTTTTGCAATGCCATGAGGCGGGAATCGGCAAACGCAAAGGCACTGCCTGCTGGAGGCTTGGCCACCGTGTCGGGGGGCAAGGCCGCCTTGAGCTGGTCCCAGTAGACAAAGGCCTGGGCCAGCAGCTCGATCTGGCGCGGGGCATCGTTACCCAGCGGCATCAGGGCCGATTCGCGGGCCACCTCCTCCTGCAGCAGTGGCAGGATGAACGCCACCAGGGCCGAGGGAAACTTGCGGTGGTTCAGCCGCAGCACCAGCGACAGCCGCTGCGCAGGCATGTCGTCGTATTTCTCGTAGAACGCGGCCACCACCTCGGCCAGCAGCAGGATGCGGCCCATGGGCGTGATGTCGGCACCCACCAGAGCGCGGGGGTATCCGCTGCCGTCCATGCGCTCATGGTGTTCCAGCACGGCGACTTCGACCGCGCGTGGATAGGCCTGCGTGTCGCGGACCATGAGCATGGCCGAGATGGGATGGGCCACGAGGTGCTTGCGCTCCACTCCCACGACCCTGTGGTCCGGGTCGTCCCAGCTCGGGTCCATGTGCAGCACGCCCAGGTCATGCAGCAATGCAGCGGCAGCCACCGAGCCGCAGTCACGCTCGCTCACCCCGCTCTTGATGGCGAGAAACACCGCCACGATCATCATCACCAGGCTGTGCTGGAACAGCGTGGGCCGTTGGTCGCGCATCACGGTGAGCTTGCAGGCCATGGCCGAAGGCAGTGGCAGGGAACGCAGGGGTGCCAGCAACCGGGCACCCGAACCCAGGGCCTCGGCCAGCATGGCGGGCAGGGTTTCCTGCTCGATCAGCGTCTGGGCCAGGGCCAGCAGCGCTGGCACGTCCACAGGGTTTTCGATGGACAGATGGCGGTCGATGGGTTCGCGCAGCTTGTGCTGCACCAGGCGGTCGTAAAGGCGGCTGTCGATGCGTGCCCCCTTGTCCACCAGCTTGATGCCGTTGTCGGTGTAGATGGCTGCCTCGGCGACCACGGTGCGCCGGTCGGCCATGTCGGTCAGCGCACGCAGATAGTGGGAGCCGTCAGCGGTGTCGGAGCCCACTGAAAGAAGAATATCGGTCATGCAAGCAACACAAATCGTGACCTCGCACTATATGTGTTTCTCTTGCAAGGCACTGACGCATACCACGCGGTGCAGGCGCACCCTTTTGGTGGGAACCCAGCCGCAAGCGATGCTGCAAGAACCTGTGCCCACAGCCAAAGAAGTGACCCGTGCCAGTGCCCAGGCGCCACCTGGCCCCTTGTCACCCCAATGTCACTGTCCCAAATCGGCATCAGGGTTTGCCTGGACGGGTGGGCTTTGAGGCAAATTCTGGCGGCCTGCAGGCGTCATTTCTGGGTAATGCCTGAAAAGTTCCAAATCGATTGTTCACAATACTGGAACAGTTAGTTCGCGACTGAGTGGTTTTTCTCTGCCTGCCACCCGCGTACAGTTCACCCCATCGATGAGCCGAACCCGCAAGGCGACTCACCGAACCCGGCTCAGGAATGGTTTTTGACCCGGCTTTTTTGAGACGCTTTTTTTCACTTCACAGGATTTTCATCATGAACAAGACCGCCCGTTTCCTCTCCGTCGCCG
>DATLGV010000509.1:0-1974 GCA_035540275.1 Acidovorax sp.
GGCGCTTCACCAGCATCGAGCGGCCACGGATCTGGGGGGCTTCTTCGGGGCTCACCACGCTCTCGGGGGCGTCGCCCGTGAGGTGGTTGGGGCAGATGTGGCCGAGCTTGTCGAACCAGAACAGGGCCATCTGGGTGAGCAGCTCACCCTTGCCGGGAATGGGCTCGCCCATGATCACGTCGAAGGCCGAGAGGCGGTCGCTGGCCACCATCAGGATGCGGTCGTCGCCCACGGCGTAGTTGTCACGCACCTTGCCGCGTGCCAGCAGGGGCAGCGAAGTCAGGGCCGAAGTGTGCAGGGCGTTGGAGCTGGGCTGGGTCATGGTGTCGGTGTGGGCGGTGGGTGTCCGCTGCGGGCAATCCGAAGAACGTAGGGGGAAAGGAGGTGCGGCAGGTGAGGTCTGGGCGCAGCCCGCGGATTTTACGCGCCGGCCCGGAGCGCAGCGGTTTTCGCGGGCTTGCGGCACACTGGGCGGCCCTGAACCTGACCAGGCCCTGATGGCCGTTTGCTGTGTCTTCTTCCGCCCCTGAGCTTTCTCCCCGCCGTGAACTGTGGCTGCTGCTGACGCTGGCGGGCATCCAGTTCACCCACATCCTGGACTTCATGATCATGATGCCGCTGGGCCCGCAGCTCACGCAGCTGTTTGCGATCACCGACGCGCAGTTTGGTTTGCTGGTGTCGGCCTACACGCTGTCGGCGGGGGCATCCGGCCTGCTGGCTTCGACCTACATCGACCGCTTCGGGCGCAAGCGGCTGCTGCTGGTGCTTTACGGCCTGTTCGGGCTGGCGACGCTGGCCTGCGGCCTCGCGCCCACCTACGGCACGCTGATGGTGGCACGCATTCTCGCGGGCACTTTTGGCGGCGTGCTGTCAGCCCTGTCGCAGACCATCGTGGCGGACGTGGTGCCCTTTGAGCGGCGCGGGCGTGCCATGGGCATCGTGATGACGTCGTTTTCCGTGTCCACCGTGGCGGGCGTGCCCCTGGGGCTGATTCTGGCGCAGTACGGGGGCTGGCACCTGCCGTTCATTGGCATTGCCGCCATGGTGGGTGTGCTGGCTGTGCAGGCGGCGCGCACGCTGCCGACCATGGCGGGCCATGTGCAGGCCACCAGCGGGCGCTCGGTGCTGGGCGGTATCCGGCAGGTGCTGGCGGATGGCAACCACCGGTGGGCGTTCCTGTTCTCGGCGTTGCTGATGTTTACAGGTTTTACGGTGATCCCCTACATCACTATTTACATGCAGACCAATGCCGGTGTGCGCGCCGATCAGGTGCCCCTGGTGTACCTGTGCGGCGGGGTGGTCACCTTGTTCACGGCGCGCCTGTTCGGGCGCATGACCGACCGGCATGGCAAGGTGCCCACCTTCCGGTGGCTGGCCCTCGCAGGGCTGCCGTGCATCCTGGGCATTACGCTGGTGCAGGGCTTGCCGCTGTGGGGCGTGTTGGTGGTGTCCACCCTGATGTTCACCTTTGTCAGTGGCCGCATGATTCCCGGCATGGCCATCATCGCCTCTGCGGCGCACGCGCCCTTGCGGGGGACCTTCATGACGCTGAACGCATCGGTGCAATCGGCGGCGATGGGGGTGGCGTCTTTTGTGGGCGGGTTGCTCATCAGCCGCGATGCGCAGGGGCTGGTGCAGAACTACTGGGTGGCTGCGCTGGTGGGCATCGGTGCCAGCCTGCTGTCGATGCTGGTGGTGGGGCGCCTCACGCTGCATGGCGCGACGCCTTCGGCACGGTGACAAGGAAGGGGCTTGCGCAGGACGTTGGCCGACCCCTTCAATCCGCCCATTGTGCGCGCTTTTCGGGCGCTTGGCACCTTGCCGGGCATAACCCAGCGGCCTGCGGCGGTATGGGATTGCATTTCAGGGAGGGCGGGGGCATAGTGAACCCACGACGTCAACAACAGATGCATCCAAGTTCGCCGAGCCGCTCCTCTGATCCAGGACGGCGTTTTTCCACCGAGAGCCAAAGGA
>DATLGV010000510.1:0-6285 GCA_035540275.1 Acidovorax sp.
AGGCCACGCCCTGGGACGAACTCTTCATCGAGGCCGAGCCCCTGCCCGAGGCGGGCCCCGTGGCCGTGGAGGTGGGCTACCGCATCGCACCCGGCACCGACGCCGCCTTCCTCGACACCATCAGCCGCATGAAGGCCCCGCGCCGCCGCGACGGCGCCACCTTCTGGCGCGTCTACAAGGACCTGGGCGAGCCCTCGCGCTATGTGGAGCGCTTCATCGTCGAGTCCTGGGCCGACTACCTGCACCAGCGCGCCCGCGCAACCATGGCCGACCAGGCCCTGGAGACGGAAGTGCGGGCGTTCTTGGCGCCGGGCGAAGTCGTGCGCATGTCGCACTACATCGCGGAGCGGTAGGCACCCTGAGCCGCGCCACCGGGGTTCCGGCTTGATGCGCGTCAATTTTCGCTGCCGAATCGGGGACCGACGGCGGCGGTCGGCCTGCGACAATCGCAGGATGACCTTCGCCCCCCTTGCCAACGACACCTTCCTGCGTGCCTGCCGCCGCCAGGCCACCGACTACACGCCCCTGTGGCTCATGCGCCAGGCGGGGCGCTATCTGCCGGAGTACAAGGCCACGCGCGCCCAGGCTGGCAGCTTCATGGGCCTGGCCACCAACGTCCAGTACGCCACCGAAGTGACCCTGCAGCCGCTGGAGCGCTTCCCGCTCGACGCGGCCATCCTGTTCAGCGACATCCTGACCGTGCCCGACGCCATGGGCCTGGGCCTGTCGTTTGCCGAGGGCGAAGGCCCGCGCTTTGCCAAGGTGGTACGCGACGAAGCCGCCGTGGCCGAGCTGGCCGTGCCCGACATGGACAAGCTGCGCTACGTGTTCGACGCTGTGACCAGCATCCGCAAGGCGCTCAACGGCCGTGTGCCGCTCATCGGCTTTTCAGGCAGCCCCTGGACGCTGGCCTGCTATATGGTCGAAGGCAAGGGCAGCGACGACTACCGCCTGGTCAAGACGCTGATGTACAGCCGCCCCGACCTGATGCACCGCATCCTGGCCATCAACGCCGACAGCGTAGCTGCGTACCTCAACGCCCAGATTGACGCGGGCGCCCAGGCCGTGATGATTTTTGACAGCTGGGGCGGAGTGCTGGCCGATGGCGCTTTCCAGGAATTCAGCCTGGCCTATACCCAGCGCGTGCTGGCAAAGCTCAAGCGCACGGGCGTCGATGGCCAGGACGTGCCGCGCATCGTCTTCACCAAGGGCGGCGGCATCTGGCTGGAAGACATGAAGGACATAGCCTGCGAAGTGCTGGGCCTGGACTGGACGGCCCACCTCGGCAAGGCGCGCGCCATCGTCGGCGGGCAGGCGGGCGGCCCCGGCAAGGCGCTGCAGGGCAACATCGACCCCAACGTGCTGTTTGCGCCACCCGCGCAGATCGTCACCCAGGTGCATGCCGTGCTCGACAGCTTTGGCAAACCCCACACCGACCGCAGCACCACCGGCCCCACGCACATCTTCAACCTGGGCCACGGCATCAGCCAGTTCACCCCACCCGAGCATGTGGCGGCACTGGTGGAGGCGGTGCACAGCCACTCGCGCGCGCAGCGCCAGGGCTGATCACGGGGGCCCGGCGGTGCAGAGGGCCAGGCACCTTTCAAGTGCACTTATGCACACAACGGAGGCCTCTGCCCGCCCCATCCGGCTTCTGGCCAGGGCTTGCAAAAAATCGCCACCAAAGCGCTAAGTGATTGATTTGCATGACTTTAAATCCCCTGCTTTTTTGACAGGCAATCCAGCCAAAGCGTGGATTGACAAGGCCTTGCGGGGCAAACCCAGAGGATATCAACAAAGTTATCCACAGAAATTCTGAATTTCTTACAAATGCTCTGTCAAATCAAGCACTTGCAGCCCATATCGAAGAAATGCATGAACATGGAACGACGCCGCTAGCACAAAAACGGGGAGCCCGGCCCGCTTGACGCAGGCCGGGTGCCTGACTTATGCACACAAACCGTGATGCACCGCAACATAAAGCCACCGGCGGGGCTTAGCACAAAAATCCGTTGCGTATTTCTTCAGATAGTTGATTCATAACGATTTTTTTGAGCTGCCGTATTTCCGGGCAATCTGTTCGCAGCCAGTATTCATGCGGGTTGGGCAGCGGTCCGGGCAGGATGTCAACAAAGTTATCCACAGAAATCCGGGATTACTCACACACCCACGGCAAATCAAGCACTTAGCCATCAAAGCTCCAGATCACATCCACAACGCGCACTCAGCTTGCCATCCACCCCATAGCCCGTGTCTATGCCTTCCGCCATCGTCCAGGTTGCCCTGCAAACGCCCTCGCACAGCGGGGTCGGCGACCTGCTGAGCTACGCCAGTGAGCACCCGCTCCCACCGGGTACGCTGGTGCGTGTGCCCTTGGGCACGCGCGAGGTATTGGGCGTGGTGTGGGATGCCGACGAGGCCACGGGCGAGCTGCCCGACGGCGCCACCCTGCGCCCCATCGCCGGCGTGCTGGAGGGTGTGGCGCCCCTGGATGCGCCGTGGCGCCGACTGGTGGGCTTTGCGGCGCGCTACTACCAGCGCGCCTTGGGCGAGGTGGCGCTGGCCGCCCTGCCCCCCCAGCTGCGCGACCTGCGCCCCGAACAGTTGGCGCGGCGGCTGCGGCGCCCGGCCCAGGGCGCAGGAGATGCCTCAGGCACTATTGAAAACATAGCACTCACCGCAGAACAGGAAAGCGCCAGGGCCCGAATTTCTGCAGAAAAAGGCCCCTTCCTGTTGTTTGGCAGCACCGGCAGCGGCAAGACCGAGGTGTATCTGCGCTGCGTGCAGGAGATGCTGGAGGCCGATCCCACCGCCCAGGTGCTGGTGATGGTGCCCGAGATCAACCTCACGCCCCAGCTGGAGGAGCGTTTTGCAGGCCGCTTTGCGCCCCGCTTTGGCCCCGGCGCCGTGGTGTCGCTGCACAGCGGCATGACGAACCCGCAACGCCTCAAGAGCTGGCTGGCCGCCCATGGCGGCAGCGCGCGCATCGTGCTGGGCACGCGCATGGCGGTGTTCGCCAGCCTGCCGGGGCTGAAGCTCATCGTGGTGGATGAAGAGCACGACCCCAGCTACAAGCAGCAAGAAGGCGCGCGCTACTCGGCCCGCGACCTGGCCATCTGGCGCGGGCGCGAGCAGGGCGCGAAGGTGATCCTGGGCTCGGCCACCCCGTCGCTGGAGAGCTGGCACGCCAGCCGCCCGCCCACGGCCGAAGACCCCGAGGGCGGCCGCTACGTGCGCCTGCACATGCCAAGTCGCATAGGCTCAGGCATCGGCGCCGGTGCCCTGGCGCGCGTGCGCCGGGTGGACATGAACCAGCAGCCCCGCCGCACCGTGTTCAGCGCGCCACTGCTGCAGGCCATTACCGAACGCGTGGCGCGCGGCGAGCAGAGCATGATCCTGCTGAACCGCCGGGGCTACGCGCCCGTGCTGCACTGCGTGGACTGCGGCTGGAAGAGCGACTGCCCGCACTGCAGCGCGCACCAGGTGTTCCACAAGACCGACCGCACCCTGCGCTGCCACCACTGCGGCTACACGGTGCGTGTGCCGTTCCATTGCCCGACCTGCGGCAGCCCCGACATCCACCCCATGGGCAAGGGCACCGAGCAGCTGGAAGAGCAGCTGGGCACCCTGCTGCGGGAGGTGCTGCGGCCCGACCGCACGCCCGCCCGCATCGCCCGCATCGACGCCGACACCACCAAGGCCAAGGGCGCCCTGGAGGCGCAGCTGGCGCAGGTGCATTCGGGCGAGGTGGATGTGCTGGTGGGCACGCAGATGATTGCCAAGGGGCACGACTTCCGGCGCATCACGCTGGTGGCCGCCGTACAGCCCGATGGCGCGCTGTTCAGCAGCGACTTCCGCGCCGCCGAGCGGCTGTTTGCGCTGCTGATGCAGGCCGCAGGCCGCGCCGGACGCGACGCCGCCTACATGGCCGCCCAAGCGGTGCATGGCACGCAACCCGAGATGTGGGTGCAGAGCTTTCACCCCCAGCACGCGGTGTTCGAGGCGCTGCGCAAGCACGACTACGAGGCCTTTGCCGCCCAGCAGCTCCAGGAGCGCGAAGAGGCCGCCATGCCCCCGTTCTCGTACCAGGCGCTGGTGCGGGCCGATGCGCGCACGCAGGAGGTGGCGCAGGGCTTTCTGGCCGCAGCCACCGCCGCAGCCCACGCGGCGCAACTGCCCGGTTTGCCCGACGGTACGGTCATCCTGTTCCCGCCCGTGCCGCTGACCATCCAGCGAGTGGCCAATGTGGAACGCGCCCAGATGCTGATGGAAAGCCACAGCCGCGCCACCCTGCAGCGTTTTCTGGCCGCGTGGCAGCCGGTGCTGCAAGCCACGCGCAGCCAGCCAGAGCACAAGGGACTGATCCGCTGGCTGGTGGATGTGGACCCGCTGGCGATCTAGAGCGCGTCGTCGTGCAGATGGGTCTGCAGGATCTGCCGGAAGCTGGCCATGGCGGGCGCTGTGGTGCGGCCTGCCAGCGTGATGACGGCGTAGCGGGCGCCGGTGCGCATGTCCGGATGCATGGGCAGCGGGACCAGCCGGCCCGCATCCAGCCCCACGCGGGCAGCCGCGCGCACGCCCAGGAACACGGCATCCGACTGCTCCACGGCCGCCAGCAAGGCGGACACGTCGTCGCACTCCAGCCGCACCATCTCCGACGGATGGGCCTGCAGCCCGAACTGGTCCACCAGCAGCCGGATCACTTCGTCCGACAGCGGCGTGCAGGCCACGGGGTACGCAAGCACCTGCGCCAGTGTCACGCGCGCAGCGCCCGCCAGCGGATGGCCGGAGCGCACGATGAAATCGGCGCGCTGCTCGGCCAGCGCTTCGATCTGCAGGTCGGGCGCGGGCACCACGCGGCGCAGGTCCACCACCAGCGCATCGCATTGCCGGTTGCGCAGCTGCATCACCAGCAGCTCGGCCGGCCCGTGGGTGACCGAAACGCGCAGGCCCGGGTGGTCACGCGCAACCGCCGTCAGAAGCGGCACGGTGAGCAGCGCAGCAGGGCCCGAGCCCAGCCCCACGCTGATGCGCCCGCGGTCACCCTGCTGCAGCAGGCGTGCGCTGTCACGCAAGGCTTCCAGGTCGCGCAGGATGGGCCGCGCACGGGCCACGACCTCCTGCCCCAGCGGAGTGAGGGTGTTGCGCTTGCCCAGGCGGTCCAGCACCGGGCCACCCAGTTCCACCTCCAGCCCCTGGATGCTGCGGCTGAGCGCCGACTGGGTGATGAACAGGCGCGCCGCCGCACGGCTGAACGATCCCGTATCGGCAACGGCCAGCAAATGTTCCAGGTGACGCAGGTTCATGCAATGTATGAGTTCATCGAATGATTTTCAGGAAAATAATACATTGGACGCATAGCGTTGCGCTACCTAGGATGCACTGAGATCGTGAACACGTTCTTACAACCATCGATACGGAGACACACCATGCCCTCTTCCTCCTCCCGCCTGGCGCGCCGCACGGCCGCACTGATCGGCGGCCTGCTTCTCAGCGCCGGAGCCCTGGCCCAGAGCTTTCCTGCCAAGCCGGTCACGCTGATCGTGCCCTACCCGGCCGGCGGCGTGTCGGATGTGATTGCGCGCACGGTGAACAACACGCTGGGCAAGCAGCTCGGCCAGCCGGTGATCGTCGAGAACCTGGGCGGCGCCAGCGGCTCCATTGCCGCGCAGAAGATGCTCAGCCAGCCTTCGGACGGCCATGTGGTGTTCCAGGGCTCGCCCAACGAACTCATTCTTGCGCCACTGGCCCTGTCGGCGGTGAAGTTCAAGAGCGAGGATTTCCGCCTGGTGAACATGATCGCTACCGCGCAGATCGGCTTCCTCACCCGTGGCGACCTGCCGGTGAACAGCATCGACGAGTTCGTGGAATACGCCCGCAAGCAGGCCCAGCAGGGCCGCCCCATCACCTACGCCAGCGTGGGCCCGGGTTCGTTCTACCACCTGCTGGGCGAGCACCTGTCCAAGGTCACCGGCATCCCGATGGTGCATGTGCCGTACAAGGGCGGCGCCCCGGCCGAGCAGGACCTGATCTCCGGCCAGGTGGACATCTTCCTGTCGCCCTTTGCCACCAAGCATGTGGACCTGCGCAAGGCCGGCCGCATCAAGGTGCTGGCGCTGCTGAACCCCGCCCGCCTCGACACCGCCAAGGACATCCCTGCCATCACCGAGAGCAAGGCCCTCAAGGACTTCACCTTCAACATCTGGACCGGCTACTTCGTCAAGCGCGACACGCCCGAGGCCGTGGTCGCCACCCTGCACAAGGCCATCGCCGGCACGCTCACCG
>DATLGV010000511.1:0-3350 GCA_035540275.1 Acidovorax sp.
GAGTCGCTGGCCGACGATGTAGCCGCCTTTCTGCAAGACCCGGCACACCGCAACATCCAGATCAGCCTGGAGGAAAGGGTGAGCCCCGAGGTGGTGCAGGGCGTGCGCGACGGCAGTGCCTCCATCGGCATCTGCTGGGACGCGGCCGACCTGTCGGGCCTGGAAACCAGCGCCTACCGCAGCGACCACCTGGCCGTGGTGGCACACGAGTCGCACCCCGTGGCCCAACTGCAGAGCGTGCGGTTTGCCGATGTGCTGGAGCACGAATTCGTCAGCATGCCCGCACTGAGCGCGGTGCAGGTGCTGCTGGCGCGCGCCGCTGCGGTGGAAGGAAAAATGCTGGCACACCGGGTGCTGGTGTCCAACTTCGACGCCGCCCTGCGGGTGGTGCGCGCCAACCTGGCCATCAGCGTGGTGCCGCGCGAGGTGGCCCAGCCGTTTGCCCAGCTGGCGCCGGTGCGCATCGTGCCTTTGAGCGACACCTGGGCCCAGCGGCGCTTTGCCATCTGCTACCGCAGCGCCCAGTGGCTGCCCCCTGCGGCCCAGTTGCTGGTGGGGCATCTGGCGGGGCTGGGGCGTGGCTGACAGGGGCCCAAAACCGTGGCCCTGTCGCAACAGTTTGATACGCAACATTGTATTTTTCGCCACTAGCGCATGTGTGCTGTGCGTTCTGAGCTACCAAACTTGTAGCAAAATGGGTTCCGCGCTATAGTCTCAGCGCATCAGCGGGCCCGGTGGGCAGCCACCCGCACTGAATACAGATCCAACACTTGCGCGAGGAGAAGCGTCCATGAGCTCCAAAGAAAATGCTTCCATCAACCAGCTCTTCGAGAGACTTGAATGCCGCTATGCGCTGCGCGTGCTGTGGGCCCTGAAGGACGGCCACCCCCAGACGTTCCGCCTGCTGCAGGACAGCGTGGGTGGCATCACCCCCAACACGCTCAACACCCGCATCAAGGAGCTGCGCGAAGCCGGTTTTGTGGACCATGGCAGCGACGGCTATACCGTCACCCCCTCGGGCGCTGACCTGCTCAAGCGCCTGTCGGACGTGCAGGCCTTTGCCACCCGCTGGGTCGCAGGCCGCGCCAAGAAGGCCTGACGCGCCACTCCCGCCCCGCCCTGCGCACGCAGGAAAAAAAGCCCCGCCGGGCCTCCGCGCGGGGCTTTCGTTAAAATAAGGCTCAAAATAGCTTCAAGCGCAATCAACACATGCGCTTGAAGCTATATTTTTAATAGCAACCAAGGAACTCCCATGGCACTGACCACCACCGCATCCGGCCTGCAATACGAAGACACCACCGTGGGCGAAGGCGCCGAAGCCACCAAGGGCCAGAACGTGTCGGTGCACTACACCGGCTGGCTGTACAACAACGGCGAGCAAGGCGCCAAGTTCGACTCCAGCCGCGACCGCAACGACCCCTTTGAATTTGCACTGGGCGCTGGCATGGTCATCAAGGGCTGGGACGAAGGCGTGCAGGGCATGAAAATCGGCGGCCAGCGCACGCTGATCATCCCCGCCGCCCTGGGCTACGGCGCACGCGGTGCGGGCGGCGTGATCCCCCCGAACGCCACGCTCAAGTTCGACGTGGAACTGCTCAAGGTGGGCCGCTGATCGCTGCCCCCCTTCCTGCTTTCCTGCCGACATCGGCAAAACAAAAGCGGCTCTCGGGCCGCTTTTTTCATGCTCGCACCTCTTGCGAACGGTCTGTGGAACGGGCGCCCTCGCGCTCCTGCCCATCCAGGCGGCACTGCCGCCCCGCGCTTCAATCAAACAGGGCCTTGTCGAGCCGCTCGAACTTGGCATCGCCCACCGCCTCGCGGATCTTGGGGGCCAGGGCGGCCAGGTCTTCAAAACTGCCGGCCCCCTCCACCGCCAGATTGAGCCGAAACCCGCGCAAGCCCAGGGCTGCCGTCAGCTCGGTGGCGATGGGGTAGGCCGCCTGGTAGCGCTCCATGGGCGAACGTCCCGAGCCTTCAACCGGCGACGCCACGGTGCCCAGATCGGTGGCGGGAGCCTCTGCCAACACGGCGGCGGGGCTGGCCGCAAGGCTTGCGGCGGCCGCAGGCATCAGCCCGCCCACCGGCGCCAGCAGCCCCTGGGCGATCATGGTCTGCACATCGTCCTGCGTGATGCCCATGGCCGCTGTGGCCGCCAAAATCTCCCCGGTGGTGCGCTTGCCATCAAAAAGAATGAAGGCCGAGCGCTGGCGCGAGCTCAGGCTGCCGTGGCGGTCCTTGAGTGCTTCCTGGCCTGCGGGGGTTTTGACGAGAACCATGGATCTCCTAGTAGTGGGCAATGTGCTGAGGAAGGCCGCGAGGCCATCCCCCGCAAACCAGAATCCCATGTTTTAGCACCTCTGCACATCGGGGTTTACACATAACCCCGGCGCAGCGGTCCACTACATCTCGGAGCGGACGCGGGGCAGCTGCGGCGGGGGCCGGGTGATCCAGCTGACCACCAGGGTGACAAGCAGGCCACAAGGCACCCCGAACACCCCCGCCGAGATGGGCTGGATGCCGAACCACAACCCATCGGCCAGCAGCCAGCGCGGCAGCACCTGCATGGCGGGCACATGCGACAGCATGTAGTACACCGTGATGGCCAATCCGCCCAGCATGCCGGCCACCGCACCTTGCCGCGTGGTGCCCCGCCAGAAGATGCCCAGCACCATCACCGGCACAAACGCGGAGGCCGCCAGCGAGAACGAGGCCGACACCATGGGCAGGATTTCAGACGGCTTGAGCGCCGCCACAAACGCGGCCGACAGGGCCACGGCCAGCAGCGTGAACTTGGTCAGAATCACCCGCTGCTCAGGCGACGCCTGTCGGCGCGTGTCCTGAAAATACAGGTCGCGCACCAGCGCATTGCTGATGGTCAGCAGCAGGCCATCGGCCGTGGACAGCGCCGCGGCCAGTCCCCCCGCGGCCACCAGGCCCGACACCACATAGGGCAACCCGCCCAGCTCGGGCGTGGCCAGCATGATGAGGTCAGCCCCCAGCCGGATCTCGCCAAACTGGATCAAGCCATCGCCGTTCACGTCTTCCACCGACAGCAGCGAGCTGTCCACCCGCGCCCACTGCGCCATCCAGGTGGGCAGGGCCTCGAAACTACTGCCCACCAGGTTCTGCATGACCTCGAACTTCACCAGCACGGCCAACGCGGGCGCGCTGAGGTACAGCAGCGCAATGAAAAACAGCGACCAGCCCACCGACGCGCGGGCCGCAGACACCGTGGGCGATGTGTAGTAGCGGGTCAGCAGATGGGGCAGCCCCGCGGTGCCCACCATCAGGCAGAACATCAGCGCGAGGAAGTTGCGGCGCGTCAGCTCGTAGTCACGTTGCTCCTCAGG
>DATLGV010000512.1:0-4510 GCA_035540275.1 Acidovorax sp.
GCACCTTGGCCACCGCCGCCACGGCCCGTGCACGCAACGACGGCTACACGCTGATGCTCACCGCCGACAGCGCCCACGTCATTGGCCCCGCGCTGTACAAGAATCCCGGCTTTGATCCGGTGAAGGACTTCACGCCCGTGGCGCCCGTAGCCACGGCCGGCTATGTGCTGGTGGCGCATCCATCCTTCCCGGGCAACACGGTGGCGGATCTGGTTTCGCTGGCGAAAGCCAGCCCCGGCAAATATTCGATCGCCTCGGCCGGCAATGGCACGCTGAACCACCTGATTGGCGAGATGCTGCAAAAGGCCGCAGGCATCCAGCTGCAGCATATCCCCTACAAGGGGTCGGCCGCAGCTGCCACGGACGTGGTGGGTGGGCAGGTGCCGCTGTCGGTGCAAAGCCTGCCGTCGGCCATTGCGTTCATCAAGGCGGGCAAGCTCAAGGTGCTGGGCGTGGTCAATGAAAAGCGCGTGGCCGCGCTGCCCGATGCGCCCACCATTGGCGAGACCATCAAGGGCTTTGGCCAGGCGCCCTGGTATGCGCTGTTTGCGCCTGCCGGCACGCCCGCGCCCATCGTGGCGCAGCTGCAGGCCGAAGTGGCGCGTGCGCTGGAACACAAGGATGTGGTGGACAAACTTGCCACCGTGGGCTGCGAGCCCTTCAAGGGCACGGCGGCGCAGCTGGCGGCGCTGGTGCAGTCCGATCTGCCCAAGTGGAGCCGTGTGGTCAAGGACACGGGCGCCACGGTGGATTGAGCGACGCGCGGCCACGGAGCACGCTCCCTGCTGGGGTGTGCAGACCTTTCACAACAACGACAACGGAGACATCGCTTTCATGACAACCACCCGCAAACAGTTCACCACCCTGGCCCTGGCCGCACTGGCCACGGGCTTCATCGGCCACGCAGCGGCGCAAGGCGCTTACCCGTCCAAGAACGTCACCATGTTGGTGCCCACCGCCGCTGGCGGCACCACCGACCTGTCGGCCCGCATGCTGGCGCAGGCCCTGGCGCCGGTGCTGGGCCAGTCGGTCATCGTGGACAACAAGGGCGGGGGCAACGGCAACATCGCGGCCAGCGCTGTCAAGCGGGCCGAGGCCGACGGCTACACGCTGCTCATGCAGTACTCGGGCTACCACGTCATCTCGCCCCACATCACCAAGCAGAAGCAGTGGGAGCAGGGCGACTTCCAGCCCGTGGCCAATGTCATCTCGGCCCCGCAGATCATCGTGGTGCGGGCCGACCTGCCGGTGAAGACGCTGCCCGAGCTGATCGTCTACGCCAAGGCCAACCCCGGCAAGCTCAACTACGCCTCGTCGGGCAATGGCTCGCTGCAGCACGTCACGGGTGCCATGCTGGAGCAGCAGGGCGGCATCAAGATGGTCCACGTGCCCTACAAAGGCACGGGCCCCGCGCTGCAGGACCTGCTGGGCGGTCAGGTGGACCTGACCTTTGGCACCGCGCCGCCGTTCATGCCCCACATCGCCAGCGGCAAGCTGCGCGTGCTGGCCGTAACGGGCAAGCAGCGCCTGCCCAGCCTGCCGGACGTGCCGACCACGGCCGAGGCGGGCTACCCCAAGGTCGATGCCACCTCGTGGTTTGCGGTGTTTGCCCCGGCCGCCGTGCCCAAGGCCGTGGTGGACAAGCTCACGGCCGACATCCGTACCGTGGTGCAGAACGCCGCCTTCCAGCAAAAGGCACAGGAGCAGGGCGCCACGGCCGACTACCAGACCCCGGCGCAGCTGGGTGACAAGGTGAAGGCCGATCTGGCCAACTGGGCGCAGGTGGTGAAGACCTCCAAGATCGAGGCGGAGTGACCGGGCACAGAGTTTTTTGATCAAAATGGCTGATAGCGCACGGTGAGTAAGCGCTAGCAGCTATTTTTTTGATAGTGAGTGGGACTGACTGCGCACGGGCCACAATACGCGCCATGTCCCATTCCGAAGAACTCCTGGCGCAGGTGGCTGCGCTGCCCGCGCTGCCGGGTGTGTACCGCTATTTCGACGCGCAGGATGTGCTGCTGTATGTGGGCAAGGCGCTCAACCTCAAGCGGCGCGTCTCCAGCTACTTTCAGAAGAACCATGGCGGCACGCGCATCGGCCACATGGTCAGCAAAATCGTGCGCATGGAGACCACGGTGGTGCGCTCCGAGGCCGAGGCGCTGCTGCTCGAGAACAACCTCATCAAGACGCTGAACCCCAAGTTCAACATCCTGTTCCGCGACGACAAGAGCTACCCCTACCTCAAGATCACCGGCACACCGGGCGCCCACACACGGGGCGATGCGCCAGGCCAGGTGTTTCCGCGCATGGCCTACTACCGGGGCGCGGTCGATAAAAAGCACCGCTACTTCGGCCCGTACCCCAGCGCCTGGGCGGTGAAGGAAACCATCCAGCTGCTGCAAAAAGTCTTCCGGCTGCGCACCTGCGAAGACACGGTGTTTGCCAACCGCACCCGGCCCTGCCTGCTGTATCAGATCAAGCGCTGCACCGGGCCCTGCGTGGACCTGATTTCGCCCGAGGCCTACGCGGCCGATGTGCAGCACGCCGAGGCGCTGCTGCGCGGCGAAACGCAGGAGCTGCTGCAGGCGCTGGAGGCGCGCATGATGGCGCACTCCGACAAGCTCGAATTCGAGCAGGCGGCCGAGGTGCGCAACCAGATCCAGGCGCTGTCGCGCGTGCTGCACCAGCAGTCCATCGAGACGGTGGACGACAAGGACGTGGACATTCTGGCCGTGCGGGTGCAGGGTGGCCGCGCCTGCGTGAACCTGGCCATGGTGCGCGGCGGCCGACATTTGGGCGACCGGCCGTACTTTCCGGTGCATGTCGAAGATGCGGCCGCGGTGTTTGAAGAAGAGGGCGGCGATGGCGCGGACGAGGCGGTGACTACCCCGTCACGCCCCGCGCGCCCGGTGGAGGCCCTGGTGCTGGAAGCCTTCATCGCCCAGCACTACATTGGCGTGCCCGTGCCTGCACTGCTGGTGACCAGCGTGCCCGTGGACAAAGCATTGCTCGACGCGCTGACCGAACAAAGTGGCCTGCGCGTGAACGCCATCCACCAGCCGCGCGAACAGCGCCGCGCCTGGCTGGACATGGCGCAGAAGAACGCCGACCTGCAACTGGCGCGGCTGCTGGCCGAAGAGGGCTCGCAACAGGCCCGCACCCGCGCGCTGGCCGAGGCACTGGATCTACCGCCCGAAGACCTGGACCAGCTCACCATCGAGTGTTTCGACATCTCGCACACGGCGGGCGAATCCACCCAGGCATCGTGTGTGGTGTTCCACCACCACAAGATGCAGAGCAGCGAGTACCGCCGCTACAAGATCGAGGGCATCACCGGCGGAGACGACTACGCCGCCATGCGCCAGGTGCTCACGCGCCGCTACAGCAAGGTGGCCGAGGCTGCGCGCGAGGCCGGCGGCATCGACTTTGCGGCGCCCCCGCCGTCCGAGGCCACGCAGGCAGAAGGCGCCGTCAAGCCCAAGGGCGTGGCGCGCCTGCCCGACCTGGTGCTCATCGACGGCGGCAAAGGCCAGGTGGCTGTGGCCCGCGAAGTGTTCACCGCGCTGGGACTGGACCTCACGCGCATCGTGGGCGTTGAAAAGGGCGAGGGCCGCAAGGTCGGCCTCGAAGAACTGGTGTTTGCCGATGGGCGCGAGAAGGTGTACCTGGGCAAGGACTCGGCTGCGCTCATGCTGGTGGCGCAGATCCGCGACGAGGCGCACCGCTTTGCCATCACCGGCATGCGTGCAGCGCGGGCCAAGGTGCGTGTGGGCGGCGGGCAGCTCGAAGAAATTGCGGGTGTGGGTCCCAAGAAGCGCGCCCGGCTGCTGCAGCGCTTTGGCGGGGTGCGCGGTGTGGCGGCTGCCAGTGTCGAGGACCTGGCCACCGTCGATGGCATCTCGCGCGAACTGGCAGAAGAAATTTACAAGGCCCTGAGATAAGCCCCCGCAGTTCCGTGGCCGCGCCGTGACACAATCGTCGCCATGTTCTGGACTATCCCCACCTTGATGACCTGGACGCGCATCGTCGCGATACCTTTGATCGTGGGGGTGTTCTACGCGCCGCTGGACCCGGCCACGCGCAACCTGATTGCCACCGTGATGTTCGTGGTGTTTGCCGCGACCGACTGGCTGGACGGCTACCTGGCCCGCAAGCTCAACCAGACCTCGTCCTTTGGCGCGTTCCTGGATCCGGTGGCCGACAAGTTCCTGGTGTGCGCATCGCTGCTGGTGCTGGTGCACCTGCAGCGGGCCGACGTGTTCGTGGCCCTCATCATCATCGGCCGCGAAATCGCGATCTCGGCCCTGCGCGAATGGATGGCGCAGATTGGTGCCAGCAAGAGTGTGGCCGTGCACATGATCGGCAAGGTCAAGACCACGGTGCAGATGCTGGCCATCCCCTTCCTGCTGTACGACGGGCGCCTGTTCGGCGTGGTCGACACGGGCGTGTGGGGCACCTGGCTCATCTGGGCCTCGGCCGTGCTCACGGTCTGGTCCATGGTGTACTACCT
>DATLGV010000513.1:0-8673 GCA_035540275.1 Acidovorax sp.
GAACTGAACCACATCGGCGAGCTGCAGCGCGAAGTCTTCGGCCCCGTGCTGCACCTGGTGCGCTATGCGCGCAACGACCTGGACCAACTGCTCGACCAGATCAATGCCACCGGCTACGGCCTGACGCAAGGCGTGCACACCCGCATCGACGAAACCATTGCCCGCGTAGTCAACCGCGCCCATGCGGGCAATGTGTACGTGAACCGCAACATGGTGGGCGCCGTGGTGGGCGTGCAGCCCTTTGGCGGCGAAGGTTTGTCGGGCACCGGCCCCAAGGCCGGCGGGCCGCTGTACCTGCTGCGCCTGCTGTCGCAGCGCCCGGCCGATGCCCTGGCCCGCACGTTTGCCGAGGCTGACCGCGCCACACCGCCCGACGATGCGGTGCGCGAACGCCTGCTGGCGCCCCTGGCCACTTTGCAGCGATGGGCGCAACTGCAAGGCAATGCCACCCTGGCCAGCACCTGCCAGCGCTTTGCACAGCAAACCCAAAGCGGCACCGCCCGCACCCTGCCCGGCCCCACGGGCGAGCGCAATGTCTACACGCTGGCCCCCCGAGCACATGTGCTGTGCCTGGCGCACAGCGCGGACGACCTGCTGGTGCAGACGGCCGCCGTGCTCGCCTGTGGCGGCACGGCCCTGTGGCCCAGTGCCCAGTCCCCTCTGCGCGCACAGTTGCCCACGGCGGTACAGGCGCAGGTCCTGCTGCAGGACAACGTACTGAACGACGGCATGCTGGAGCTGGACGCCGTGCTGCACCATGGCGGCGCCGCATCCCTGCAGGCCGTGTGCACCGCCCTCACCCGCCGCGCCGGGCCCATCGTGGGTGTGACGGCACTGCAGCCCGGTGCCGCAGACATTCCACTGGAACGCCTGCTGATCGAGCGCGCGCTCAGCGTGAACACGGCAGCAGCTGGCGGAAACGCGAGCCTGATGACAATTGGATGAAGGTCCGGCGCCGGGCTGCCATCCGAGGTCGAATTTCTTGAATCCGATTGGCTATCCAATTGGCTTCTAACGTTTTCTCATCATGCCCTGACAGCTATTGATTCAGCAGCATCAAGATACGGACGCCAGCGGTATGTTGAGCAACAGATTCTGCGGCTTGATGCGCACCACGCCCTCCGCGTTGGTCGCCAGCCCCAGGTACACCGGCTTGCCCGCCACATCGGCCCGCATCTCGGCGCGGTTGGCGAAGGTCAGCGTGAACAGGCTCACCAGGCGCGCCATGCGGTCGGCATCCACGGGCTGGTCCTCGTACAGGTCGTTGAGAATGGCAGTGGACTCCACGTCCAACCCCACATGCCAGCGCCACGCGCTGTCGGTGACCTGGTGCACGGGCTCGATGCCCACCTGCACACCCAGAAAGTGCCGTACCCAGCGCTCCAGCACGCGGGCCAGGGCTTTCAGGCCAGAGCGGGCACGCGTCATCTTGAAGGTCAGGCCGTGGCTCAGGTCCTGGGTCAGCTCGTGGGTCAGGTCCAGCAAAAACCGGTGGCGGTCACCGTCCTGCCAATACGCCGCCGCGTTGTCGGCCCCGAGCACCTGCAGGTCAATGCGGGGTTGAAGTGCGCCGCTTTCCAGCAGCAACCGCCCCATGTCCCCCAGGCCGGCTGTCTCGTTCAGCATGTCGAGCGTGGCACGGTCGCCGGCAAGCATCTGCCCCTCGTGCAAGGTGATGCGCTGCGGCCGGAACAGCATCTCCGCGGCGCGGGCCTCCACAGCGTCGTTGCAGTCGTTCAGCAGGTTGCGCAGCATGGCCTGCACCATGCTGTCAATGAACACCGCAGGGATGTTGATCAGTCCACCCCGCATGAGCTGCAGGTAGTAGGCCTCGAGGGTGCCCGCACTGCGCAACGCATCCCGAAAGCGCAGGAACACCCGGTAGTTTTCGCGCGCGTCGGCGTCCTGCACGGCATCCAGTTCGCTCGCCGAGACATCCCGCAGGGGCTGCGCGGCCAAGGAGTCGTGCAATGCAATTTCAGCAGCGCACGACTCGGGCACCAGCGCCAACTCGGGCCGCGTCAGCACCCACTGGAAATACGCGCCGGTGGGCACCAACCATCCACGTGGGTTGGTTGCCAACGCACCAAAGCCGCAGTGCGGCCAGAAGTCGGAGGAGGTGTTCATGACCTGGTAACGTGCGACGCAGAAAGTCGAATCACTCCCACTCGATCGTCGCCGGCGGCTTGCTGCTCACGTCGTAGGTAACGCGGTTGATGCCGCGTACCTCGTTGATGATGCGGCCCGACACCTTCTTGAGCAGCGCATACGGCAGCTCGGCCCAGTCGGCGGTCATGAAGTCGCTGGTCTGCACGGCGCGCAGGGCCACGACGTAGTCGTAGGTGCGGCCGTCGCCCATCACGCCCACGCTCTTGACGGGCAGGAACACGGTGAAGGCCTGGCTGGTGAGGTCGTACCAGGTCTTGCCAGTGGCTTCGTCTTTGAAGTTGCGCAGTTCCTCGATGAAGATCGCGTCGGCACGGCGCAGCAGGTCGGCGTATTCCTTCTTCACCTCGCCCAGAATGCGCACGCCCAGGCCGGGTCCGGGGAAGGGGTGGCGGTAGACCATTTCGGGCGGCAGGCCCAGGGCCACGCCCAGTTCGCGCACTTCGTCCTTGAACAGGTCGCGCAGCGGCTCCAGCAGCTTCAGCCCCAGTTGCTCGGGCAGGCCGCCCACGTTGTGGTGGCTCTTGATGGTGACGGCCTTCTTGCTCTTGGCGCCGCCGGATTCGATCACGTCGGGGTAGATAGTGCCCTGGGCCAGAAAGGTGGCGCCCTTGTGGCCAGCACCGCCAGCCTTGAGCTTGGCCGCCTCGGCCTTGAAAACGTCGACGAACAGGCCGCCGATGATCTTGCGCTTTTGCTCGGGGTCACTCACGCCGGCGAGCTTGCCAAGGAACAGTTCGCTGGCGTCCACGCGGATCACCTTGGCGTGCAGCTTGCCCTCGAACATGTCCATCACCATGTCGCCCTCGTTCAGGCGCAGCAGGCCGTGGTCCACAAACACGCAGGTGAGCTGGTCGCCGATGGCACGGTGGATCAACGCTGCCGCGACGGACGAGTCCACGCCGCCCGACAGGCCCAGGATCACTTCTTCATCACCCACCTGCTGGCGGATCTGCTCCACTGCCTCGGCGATGTGGTCGCGCATCACCCAGTCGGGCGAGGCGCCGCAGATGCCCAGCACAAAACGATCCAGCAGTGCCCGGCCCTGCACGGTGTGCGTCACTTCAGGATGGAACTGCACGGCATAGAAGCGGCGGTCTTCGTCGGCCATGCCGGCGATGGGGCAGCTCTCGGTGCTGGCCATGAGCTTGAAGCCCGGGGGCAGCTCGGTGACCTTGTCGCCGTGGCTCATCCAGACGTTGAGCATGCCGTGGCCTTCGGGCGTGGTGAAGTCGGCAATGTCCTTGAGCAGCGCAGTGTGGCCGCGGGCGCGCACGGCCGCAAAGCCGAACTCGCGCTTGTGGCCGCCCTCGACCTTGCCACCCAGCTGGTGCGCCATGGTCTGCATGCCGTAGCAGATACCCAGCACGGGCAGGCCCAGTTCAAACACGGCCTGGGGCGCCTTGTCGGTGGTGTCCTCATACACGCTGGCGTGGCTGCCAGAGAGGATGATGCCCTTGAGCGAGCCATCCTTGGCGTAGTCGCGCACCCACTCGTCCGTCACGTCGCAGGGGTGCACCTCGCAGTACACATGGGCTTCGCGCACGCGGCGGGCGATGAGCTGGGTGACTTGCGAGCCGAAATCGAGGATGAGGATTTTCTGGTGTTGCATGGTGGTGGTCCGTCAGAGGCTGGAGAGATCAAGAAGCGGGACGCCGCTGCGCTGGGCAGCAGCGATCTGCTGGGGGTCGAACGTGGCCAGCGGCAGGCGCAGCGAGCGCGCCAGCCACAGGTAAGCGGCGTCGAAGGTGGGCAGGCCGGTGTCGAGCGCCACGTCCATCACGGCCTTGTGCTGGGCGGGAGCCAGGTCGTGCAGTTCCACCCGGTGGCGGATGGCTTCGAGCACGCTCCACAGGCCTTCGACAGAGGCAGCAGGGATGCGGCCGCTGTGCACGCCACTGGAAATAAGATTGCTGCATTCCCACTGCCACAGATTGGGCGCCTGGGGCTCGACCTCGTCACGGCGGATCAGCGTGTACAGGCGGCGCGTGTGCGCGCTGGCTGCATCGGGCAGCAGCCAGGCGGCGGTGACGGAGGCATCGAGCACGAAGGCGGTCATGCAGCGCTCCGGCCGACGCGGCGCAGGGCATCGACCGCATCACCAGCGGGGCGAACCGTCGCGTGCAAGGCATCCATCTGGCCCAGCTCGCGGGCGATCTGCTCGTCGGTGATGACGGGGCGGCGGCGCACCGGCAGCATGCGCACCACCTCCTTGCCGTGGCGGGTGATGCGCACTTCCTCGCCCTGCTCGACCAGTTCGATCAGAGCGGAGAACTTGCTTTTCGCTTCGTAGATGCCAACGGACTGCATAAACAAAAAAGTCTGGCCTGAATGCTTAATTCAGACCAGACTATATCATTCTGACCAGATATTTTCAATCAGGCCAGATTGGATCCACAACGATCAATCTGCGCGGTAGTTGGGTGCTTCCTTGGTGATCTGCACGTCGTGCACATGGCTTTCGCGGATACCAGCGGTGGTGATCTCGACGAACTCGGCCTTGTTGTTCATGTCCTCGATGGTGGCGCAGCCGCAATAACCCATGGAGGCGCGCACGCCGCCCGCCATTTGGTAGACGATGCTGACCATGGAGCCCTTGTAGGGCACGCGGCCTTCGATGCCTTCGGGCACGAGCTTGTCGGCATTGGGGTTGCCGGTGCTCGATTCCTGGAAGTAGCGGTCGGCACTGCCCTGCTGCATGGCGCCGATGGAGCCCATGCCACGGTAGCTCTTGTAGCTGCGGCCTTGGTACAGGATGACTTCGCCAGGGGCTTCTTCAGTGCCTGCAAACATGCCGCCCATCATCACGGTGCCCGCGCCTGCCGCCAGGGCCTTGGCGATGTCGCCGCTGTAGCGGATGCCGCCGTCGGCAATCAGCGGCACGCCGGTGCCCTTGAGCGCCGTGGCCACGTTGTCGATGGCCATGATCTGGGGCACACCCACACCCGCCACGATGCGGGTGGTGCAGATGGAGCCGGGGCCGATGCCGACCTTGACGGCATCCGCACCGGCCTCAACCAGCGCCAACGCGGCTGCGCCGGTGGCGATGTTGCCGCCGATCACGTCAATCTGCGGATAGTTCTGCTTGACCCAGCGCACGCGGTCGATCACGCCCTTGCTGTGGCCGTGCGCGGTGTCGACCACGATGGCGTCCACGCCCGCCTTGACCAGCGCCTCGACGCGTTCTTCAGTGCCCTCGCCCACACCCACCGCTGCACCTACGCGCAAACGGCCAGCGGCGTCGCGCGCGGCGTTGGGGAAGCTGGTCTGCTTGGTGATGTCCTTCACCGTGATCAGGCCCTTGAGCTCGAAGGCGTCGTTCACGACCAGGATGCGCTCCAGCTTGTGCTTGTTGAGCAGCGCCTTGGCTTCCGCAGGCGTGGTGTGATTCTTTTCATTGACCGTGATGAGCTTCTCGCGCGGGGTCATGATCTGGTGGACCTTGACGTCGTAACGGGTCTCGAAGCGCAGGTCACGGCCCGTGACGATGCCGACCACCTTGCCGCCATCGCACACGGGGAAGCCCGAGATACCCAGTTGCTCGGACAGCTGCAGCACCTGCAGCACCGTGTGCTCGGGGGTGATGACCACGGGGTCGCGCAGCACGCCGGATTCGTAGCGCTTGACCTTGGCCACGTGGGCGGCCTGCTCCTGCGCGGTGAGGTTCTTGTGCACGATGCCGATGCCGCCCTCCTGGGCGATGGCAATGGCCAGGCGCGCTTCGGTCACGGTGTCCATGGCGGCGGACACGAGCGGCAGGTTCAGTTGGATATTGCGGGAGAGTTTCGTCGCGAGGGACGTGTCCTTGGGCAGGACCTGGGAGTACGCTGGCACCAGCAACACATCGTCGAAGGTGAGCGCTTTTCCAAGAAGGCGCATGAGAAAGCTCCAAAAAATGGATTGTACCCGCGCCGCGTGTGGCAAAAAAAGCGCCCCCCTGTGCAACGCAGTGGCGGGTGGGGATTCACAGGGATAAACTTGCCTGCATGAAAATGCACAAGCTTCTCCTGCTGGCCGTGGCCTGCACCTGGGCCATGGGCGCAGCAGCGCAATGGCAGTGGACGGACAAAGACGGGCGCAAGGTCTTCAGCGACCGTCCGCCACCGCCCGATGTTCCCGAAAAAAGCATCCTGAAGCAGCCGGGCGGCAACCGCCCCGCTCGTGCAGTGGCGCCCGCCGCACCAGCTGCCTCCGATGCAACCCCGGCGGTAGCAACGGCCCCCAAGGCCGCCGCCAGCGCCCCCGGTGCGGGCAAGGACAAAGAACTGGAAGAAAAGAAAGCCCAGGCAGAGGCTGCAGAAGCCGCCAAGAAAAAGGCGGAGGACGAAAAGATCGCCAAGGCCAAGGCCGAAAACTGCACGCGAGCGCGCTCTGCCAAAGCCGCGTTCGATACCGGAAGGCCCATCACGCAAGCCAATGCGCAAGGCGAGAGAATCTTCCTGGACGGTCCTGCCCGGGCGGCCGAGGTCAAGCGCATCGACGACATCATTGCGAGCGACTGCGTGCGCTGAATTGCGAGCCGCTACGTTGCCAGGACGAGCCGTGCGGCCTTGTCAGTAACCCGACTTGCCCCCTGGTCGGCGGCGCGCGAAAAGGCCCGTGGTGCGGGCACCCTGGCGGGCAAAACGCTCCCGGCGGGCCACCTTGGGGTCCACTTTCAACGGGCGGTAGATTTCCACGCGGTCCAGGGGCTGCAACACCCTATCCAGGGAGGCAGCCCGGCCCCAGATACCGACCAGCGGTGCGGCCCCCTCATCAGGCCCGCGCACCGCAGCCATCCCACAGCTGGCGTGCAGGGCATCCGCTACCGTGGAGCCCACCGGCAGACGCAGCGCCCACTCGCGCACCTCGCGCGGCGCCAGACAGACGACCACAGTGATGGCGAGGGTCGTCGAGGCATCCGCCCCCTGCTCAGCCATAGACCTGTTCCGCGCGCTTGACGAAAGCATCCACCATGCTGCCCGCAATGCGGTCGAACACCGGCCCCACCAGCGCGGCCAATGCCGCACTGTCAAACCCGTAGTTCAGCAGCAGCTCCACCTTGCACGCACGCTGCGTGCCGTCCCCGACAGGGTGAAAGTGCCAATCCCCGTCCAGCCGTGAAAACGGCCCTTTCACCAGATGCATCTGCACGCGCTGGCCCGCCTCGTGGGTGTTGCGCGTGACAAAGGTCTGGCGGATGCCGCTGAATGCAATGCCCACCTCGGCGGTCATGCCCTCGAGGGTCTGCTCCAGCACGGCGGCGTGGTCGCACCAGGGCAGGAACTGGGGGTAGTGCTCCACCCCGGTGACCAGGGCAAACATCTCTTCGGGGCTGTACCAAATGAGGACGGACTTGTGGACGGTTTTCATGCAGGCAGCAGGCGCGTGGCTTTCGAAGGGGAAAGGCGGCCAGGGAAACTAGAATCACGGGTCTCTGAACGGCCACAATTGTATGTAGGGAGACCTTTTATCTCCCGCAGGGCGCCGCATCTGAACTACATGGCCAAAAAACCCGATCCCACCTCCCGCATCGCCGACAACAAGAAAGCGGCCTACAACTACTTCTTCGAGGAGCGCTACGAGGCGGGCATGGTGCTGCACGGCTGGGAGGTCAAGGCGCTGCGCGAAGGCAAGGTGCAACTCACCGATGGCTATGTGCTGATCCGCGATGGCGAGCTGTATCTGCTGGGCTGCCTGATCCACCCGCTCAAGACCGCGTCCACCCACGTCAACCCGGAATCGGCGCGCACCAAGAAGCTGCTGCTCAAGAAGGACGACATCAAGCGCCTGATTGGCAAGGTCGAGCAAAAGGGCTACACGCTGGTGCCCGTCAATCTGCACTGGAAGAACGGCTTCGTGAAATGCGAAATCGCCCTGGCCAAGGGCAAGGCAGAGCACGACAAGCGCGACACCATCAAGGACCGCGAAGGCAAACGCGAAGTGGAGCGCGCGATGAAAAGTCGCAGCCGCTGAATCCGGCGGACGGCGGGGTCTGTGAATGCCCAGACCGGCCCTTGAGATTTTTTTGCGAAGCCGTGGAATAAACCGCTCCGTCCATGTGTTTGTCCCGGTGCAAGGCAGCATTCGCCCCCGCCTGCACCACCCTCTGGAGAAACCCATGAAGAAACTGATCTCGATGGCCACATTCGCCACCTTCGTTGCAGCAGCCACCCTGGCGGGTTGCGCCACCATGGACGACTCGCCCGTGAAGACCATGGACGGCGTGCTGGTCGGAGCGAACGGCATGACCCTCTACACGTTTGACCGCGACGTGGCGGGCAGCGGCAAGTCGGTATGCAACGGCCCCTGCGCCACCAATTGGCCGCCACTGATGGCCAGCAAGGCCCCGGGTGCCGACTACAGCGTCGTCACCCGCGACGATGGCAAGACCCAGCTGGCCTACAAGGGCAAGCCGCTGTACTACTGGATCAAGGACACCAAGCCCGGAGATAAGACCGGCGAAGGCGTGAACCAGGTGTGGCGCACCGCACGGCCCTAAAAAAATCGGCCAGCGCACCACGGGCT
>DATLGV010000514.1:0-2474 GCA_035540275.1 Acidovorax sp.
TGGCTGGCTTTGACAATGCCGCGCGCCACGCTGGCGCCCAGCACCGCGTCCATGGGCTGATGCCACAGCGCGCCCTCGGCCAACTCGGCGCCGTAGTGCGCCACGTAGTCGGCCGTGGTGCCCACGATGCGAAAGCCCTGGTAGCTGTCGCCCAGGCTCAGCGGGATCACCTGCGCCACCAGCGGGTTCTTTTGCAGCGCCTGCACCTCTTGCAGCGGGATGTTGCCCGTGGGCACGTCAATGTGGAACACGCCCGCCAGGATCAACTGCAGCGGGCTGCCCTTGGCGCCCACCACCAGGTCGATGCCGCTAAGGTCGCGCTCAAACGCCTTGTCGAGCTGCGTGGCCACCAGCAGCACCAGGGTGATGGCAGCCAGGCCCAGCGTGAGCACCAGCAGGTTGAGCACGGCCGCCAGCGGGCGCGACCACAGGTAGTGCCAGGACAGGCGGGCAAGAATCACTATGTTTTTCATAGCTACTCGCGCCCGTCTGTTGAGCGGTAGGCCGCAATTTCATTCAAATCCAGCGTCTGCGCACCGGCCAGGGCCTGCACCACACGCTGGTCGTGCGTGGCAATCACCAGGCTGGCATCGCAGGCAGCGGCGCTGTGCTGCAGCAGCGCCAGAGCATCCGCAGCCGCCTCGTCGTCCAGGCTGGCCGTGGGCTCATCGGCCAGCAGCACCTGCGGCGCTAAAAGGACGGCCCGCGCCAGCGCCACACGCTGCGCCTGCCCGCCGGAGAGCTGGTGCGGTTTGCGCGCGGCCAGTTCGGCCACTCCCACTTGGTTGAGTGCACGGTGGATGGCCGCAGCGTCGCGCGGCAGCCCTGCTGCAAAGTAAGCCAGCGCCAGGTTGTCCGCCACGGTGAGTGCGCTGCTGAGGTACAGCTTTTGCGGCAAGAAGCCGATGTTGCGCGCCCGCCAGGCATCGATCTCCGCCCCGCGCTGCGTGCCCAGTTGGGTGCCCGCCACAAACAGGTCACCCCCGCTGGCACCGCGCAGCCCCGCCATCAGCGCCAGCCAGGTCGATTTGCCGGTGCCCGAGCGCCCCCGCAGCAGCAGCGTGCCGCCCTGGCGCAGGTCCACATCCGGAAAGCGCAGCGGCGCCGCACCGCCCGTGGCATAGGTGTAAGAAAGCCCCCGCGTGCGGATCATGCGGCGGTGCCCTCGGCGGTATGCGCACAGTCGGCACAGCGTCCGTGCACGGCAACGTCCACCGCCAGGCTCTCATGCCCTGCGGTGGCCAGCGCCTGCAGCACCTGCTGGAGGGCCTTTTGCACCTTGGCCGAACCCTGCGACAGGCGGAACTGGCGGTGGCAGTCGTCACATTCAAAGCGCGGTGCGGCACCCTCTTCCCCTTGCGGGGCCAGCGCATACCGCGTCACGCGGGCGGCATCCACCTGCTTGTGCAGCAGCCCGGCGGCGGCAAAGCGGTCGAGCATGCGGTAGACGGTGACCTTGTTGACTTCCACACCCGCTGCAGCCAAGGCCGCCTCGACTTCGGGCTCGGACAAGGCCGCATCCGGCCTTGCCTCGTACAAAGCCGCCAACGCCCGCGTGGCGCGGGTGGCACGCATGCCGGGGGGAAGCGACCAAGGCTGGAAACGTTGAGGGGACGGTAAAGACATGGGTGGTGCGGATGAACTGCGCATAACGCAATTGGGTTGCATTATGCCCGCCCAAAGCCTCTTTCTGAGCAAACTTGCTCACTCCCCTCGGCGAACCCAGAGATCAAGATTCGGATGCCGCCCCCAGGTGGTCATCTGCTTCGCAGCGTCAACCCTTCAAATACCGCGCAAATGTCTTGCGAAACTTCTCCACCTTCGGCCCCACCACAAACGCGCAGTACCCCGCGTTGGGGTGCTTGGCAAAGTAGTCCTGGTGGTAGGCCTCGGCCGTGCTGTAGTTCGAGAGCGGCTTCACCTCGGTGGTGATGGGCGCGCCAAACAGCTTGTCTTGCGACATCTGGCGGATCATGGCGTTGGCGATCTCGCCGTGCTCGGGGTTGTCGTAGTAGATGCCGCTGCGGTACTGCGTGCCCACGTCGTTGCCCTGGCGGTTGAGGGTGGTCGGGTCGTGGGTGTGGAAGAAGATTTCCAGGATCTCTTCCAAGCTGATCTCGTCGGCATCGAACGTGAGGCGCACCACCTCGGCGTGGCCGGTGTCGCCCTGGCAGATCTGCTCGTAGCTGGGGTTGATGGTGTGGCCGTTGGTGTAGCCGCTTTCCACGTCGGTGATGCCGCGCACGCGGTCGAACACGGCTTCGGTGCACCAAAAACAACCACCGCCAAGAACAATAGTTTCTGTCATTTTTCTCTCCTAAGTCCTTGTTTTACAAGGATTCACAGCCTTTTCAGCACAAAAACACCCTATGGCAATCATTGGTTGTTCACTGTAAAATTCACCTATCAAACAACCAAATTTTAGAGGTCAACTGTGGCAAGTTCACCAGTCAGAGGCATACAAGAAATCCAAT
>DATLGV010000515.1:0-1698 GCA_035540275.1 Acidovorax sp.
CGCTTTGCGTCTCCCGGGCCAGGGCCCGGCAGTCGCTCGGCCTGGCCTGCGCGTCAGCCGGCTGCGGCAGGTTGCCGGCACCCGGCAAACATGTCCAGCTCGGTGTTGTACGCCTCGGTCTTCACATCCATCAGGCCCAGCACCGAGTGAAAGTAGTGGTCGTGCGTGATGTGCCGCTCGCCCAGGTCCTGCTGCAGGCAGCCGGTGGCCAGGTGGGTGCGCGCCTGCATGGCGGGCGACAGCCAGGTGATCCAGGGCACGTGTTTTTGCACGTCGGGGGCAATGGAGTAGGGCAGGCCGTGCAGGTAGATGTTGTTCTCGCCCAGCGACTCGCCGTGGTCTGCGACGTAAATCATGGCGGTCTGGGCATGTTGTTCCTGCGCTCCCAGCCACTGGAGCACTGCATCGAGGAAATGGTCGGTCTCGACGATGCTGTTGTCGTAGGCGTTGACCACCTGCTCGCGCTGGCATTCCTGCAGCGCGGTGGAGGTGCACTCGGGGCCGAACTTCTTGTTCTCGGGCGCGGAGCGCTTGTAGTACGCGGGGCCGTGGCTGCCCATCTGGTGCATCACCACCACGGTGCCACGCTGGCGTTGCTCGGCGGGCAGGGCGGCAATCTGGGCGTCCAGGTCCTTGAGCATCACGCGGTCCAGGCACTCGCCGCCAGCGCAGAGCGCCGGGTCTTTCTGGGTGCTGGTGCTGGTTTCGCCGACGCGGTCACAGACGCCCTTACAGCCCGACTGGTTGTCCACCCACAGCACCGCCAGGCCCGCGTGGTGCAGCACGTCGATCAGGCTTTCGTAGTTGGCCGAGCGGCCCTCGTAACCCGTGCGGCCCAGGTGCGAATACATGCAGGGCACCGACGCGGCGGTGCTGGTGCCGCAGGACCAGGCATTGCGTGCGCTCACCAGGTCCTTGCGGGCCGACAGGCGGGGGGTGGTGTCGCGCTCGTAGCCGTTCAGGCCCAAGTTGCCGCTGCGGCCCGTCTCGCCCAGCACCAGCACCAGCAGCGGGGGCTTGGCCTGGCCGGCGTAGCTGGCGCCCAGCTGGGCGTCACGGCCCAGGGGCAGGATCTGGCTGGTGTCCATGCGCAGGGGCTTGGTGGCAATGTTGCCCAGCGCGTACACGCTGTTGAGCGGGTTGATCAGGTAGCGCAGCTTGGTGTGGTTGCGCATGGTCGATGCAAAGTCCTGGAACACCAGCAGCAGGCACACCACGATGACGGCCACGGAGCCCACCAGCAGCAGCCCGTTGTGCGCCACATGGCGCAGGGCCGTGAGGCGCTGCACGGGGCGGCGGTACAGCCACAGCAGCGGCGGCGCGGCCAGGATGAGCACGGTGCCCAGCATGCGCAGGTTGAGCAGGTCGCCTGCTTCCTTCACGTCGGTCTGCATCACATTGACCAGCATGCTGGCGTCGATGGCGATGCCGTAGGCCAGCATGAAGTACGCACCAAACGCGGCCATCAGCACCAGCACCAGCACGGCGGGCTTGAGCGTCCAGCGCCAGGCCAGCAGGCTCAGCAGCGCAGCGTTGCCCGCCGCGACGATGAGCGCAAACGCCAGCGCAAAGCCCCAACCGCGCAGGCTGCCCTGGCCAGGCAATTGAGCCACCTCTTGCCACAGCGGCACGTTGCAGGCCGTGGCCAGCCAGGTGCTGACCAGCACCACCACCCAGGCGGGGTGCATGGGGCGGGGT